>NZ_LEKS01000008.1:0-204564 GCF_001027725.1 Flavobacterium sp. ABG | reverse complement strand
ATTACTCTTATTCTTTTGTTTTAACATCTCTGTTAAAACGGCTGTCAATTCAATATGTCTACGAACGTGTGTTTCTTTTTAATTTCGCTTGTTTCTCAAAGCGGCTGCAAAACTACATCTTTATTTTTAACTGGCAAGACTTTTTTGAAGTTTTTTTTAGAAACTTTTCGTTTCTAATTTTCTTCTTTTCTTAACCAATCTCTCAATGAACTTGCGTGTTTTGCGGGGTGCAAAGGTAAGCAGCGTTTTCAAATCTCACAAGCTTTTTTGAATCTTTTTTTTATTTTGTTTTCTCAAACTTTTCTAAAAAATTAATCCTCTTTTCTTGTCAGTCTATCAGGGAACGTCTGCGTCGTTGCGGGTGCAAAAGTAGTCTCTTTATTCGCTTTTACAAGCTTTTTACTTTGCTTTTTTTGCCTTTTTTTAAATCTTTTTATTAACTTACTGGTAATGGTGTTTTTACAAAACTTCTCTTTTTGTTGTTTTTAGGAATTTTCTTTCAAATTGTGATTTTGTCTTGTTGCTGTTCTTTTGGAAGGGCTGATTTTACTGGGATTTTTAAAAAATAAACCCGACAGGTTTTGAAAACCTGTCGGGTTGAGGGTGTATAATTAAGGATATGATTGCTCCTATATATTATAGTATCTGATTTAGGGAACCTATAACTTCTTTTGTACGCTGGATGCTTTTTAATTTTAGAACTTTTAAACAACAAACCCGAAAGGTTTTGAAAACCTGTCGGGTTGGGGGTGTATAATTAAGGATGTAATTACACCTATATATATATAAGGACAACTGTTATTCTCTACCTTACTCTCTTTAACAAACAAACCCGACAGGTTTTAAAAACCTGTCGGGTTGTGGATTTGGTGTATATTAGAACAAGACCGGCTTTGAATGCTATTGTGATGGCTTGTTTTTTTTTAATATACTAGACGAAACTTATTTGATAATTAATTTTTGCGTTGCGGTTTTACCATCTTGCTCTACTTTAATTATATAAACTCCCGATGGCAAACTAGAAACATTTATTTCTTTGTCAGCAGATCGTATCGTAAACACCTTTTTTCCGGACATATCAGATATTCTGATGTTTTTAGAACCGCCGGAACTTGTTTGTATGTGCACTTTCCCATCTTTTACCGGATTTGGGTAGATAACAAACCCTTCAATTGTATTGGAATCTACTCCTAAACTACATGCTGTGCTTGATACATTTATTATACGAGTTACTGAAGTTTGATTTTGCAAGGCGTCTTTGACGGTATAAGTACGAATGTATTGACCCGGCGTATTTACATCGACAGAACCCGAAACTACAACTCCTGCTCCGATATCAACACCTAAATTGTCTTTTGCACTATAACCTGCATCGGTAAAAACACAACCTTTATTAATAGAAACTATAGCGTCTCCTAAAAGCGTTATGGTTGGTGCAGCTCTTTCAATTGTTATGGTCCAATCTACAATATCTCCATTTTGCGCCAATACATTATAAACAACTGGCGAAGTATAGTTTAATCTCGTAACCCCACTATCTTGAAAATAGGTACCGATACGCAATGTAGCAAAATCAGATATTTGGAAAACCGGAACTACTGTAGCTAAATCAGCATTATTATCAACCAAAACCTTAGCTGTTTTGGAAACCGGATCTATAACACTTGTTCCTACTTGATTTGCAACAGTATATGCCAAAATATTGGCTTCTGAATTTCTCGCATTTAATGTAACCGTATAATTGGTCCGTGAAAGTTTGTTTTCTGAGACAACAGTAACCAGAAAACTATTCGAATAATCTGATATAATTGTTTTCGAATTTAACTGCTTCACACCGTCTATATAAAGTTCTGCTCCCGGAGAGACAGCAAAATCTGCTTTTAAACTAGAAATATTAGTTCCAAAGACTACTGTTTTTGTAACATTGTTTCCTGTTATATCTGTATTAATATCTGATGTTAGCACCGGATTTGATGCGGTTGTAAAATTATACGAAATTAATTTGCTTTCCGTTTTTAAATCGGTAATCACCTTAATAGTATACGCTTCTGAAATTCCTGTATTAAAACCAACTCCCTCAACTGTTAGCGTAAGTGGATTAGTATAGTCATTTGCTGTAACACCGTTTACTTGTGTTATTCCGTTTATTTTTGCAGTACTATTCATTCCTAATCCCCAATTGGCAACTGCGGTCGTTATATCGGATCCATTATTCAACAATACAGTATAGGTTTTGGTTGCTGCATCGTAAGTGGACGAAAGCTGATTTACAAAATCTACCTTTTGTAACAGAACAGGAATATTCCAGAATTTCCCTTCACCTAAACCATTTGAATCGGCATTTGTTACTACAGCTGTATTATCATTTGCAGAAGAATCATGAACAAATTGTTTATCACCTTCGGAGAAAGGATAATAACCTGTTAACCCAGCTTCATTACCCGTATATCTTACCATTGCATTGCCAGAAATTGTTGCCTGATCCCGAACACCCGACCAAATACGAACTTCATCTATGTTACCATTTAAACCACGTGTTAAAGTGGCATTGTTACCAATATAAGCCGGCAGTGTTGCATTAGTAGTAGCTGCCCCGGCAATACCGGTACTAGTAAAAGGAACAGAAACTCCATCTATATAAACAGTATACACATTAGTTGAACTCACTGTGTAAGCAATATGCTGCCAAATGTTTTGTTTAATCGAATTTGCTCCTGTATTGATTACATATGAACCTGAAGCAGTTGTAATAGAAATTACCAGACTATTTTCTTTGTAAAGCGTTACATTATTACTGTTATGAATAAAGACTAACGCCCTGCTTTTGTCTAAAACTCTACCAAAGGTCGATGGTTTCTTCTGATTAACCCATGCTTCGAATGTGTAATTGTTGGTAAGATCCAGAGCTGGTGTAACATCTGTCTTTATAAAATCATCAACTCCATCGAAAGTCCCTACTACGTTTAAAGCATAATTTGCGGCATGTGTAAGTGAAATTGATTTACTGTCGTTTGTTGCGTCTGTATCACCTGCTAATTTAGTATATACTTCAATTGTATAATCTCTTGGCGCACTTAAGTCTGCTTTAGTAATGAATGAAAAAGTAGCTGTTCCCAGTGCTGCAATAGAGGTACTGACATTTTGAACCACTTCGGTTCCGCCATTAATTTTGTATGCTATTGGGAAATTAGCGATTGCAGCGTTCGAAAAATTACGTATAACTGCTGTTACGGTCACAGGTTTATTAGCAGATTTAAAAGGTGCTGTAATTCTTTCTACACTTGCATCAGCAGCGGTAAATGGCAATACATTAACGGTATATTCTTCTACCTCGAAATCTCCTCTTGAACTTGTTAATCCATCAATAGTTGGTCCAAGGTTTACGTTAAAATACTCATTCGGCGAACGAAACATATGGATAACACGCATCAATTTTTCACCTGCTGTCGTACCTGCAGGAATCGTTAAACCTCCTGCCAATGAAATATTATTTCTGAAATAATGGGTACTTGTTGTAGATGGAATTGCCGGTGCAGCTGAAGTAGGTGTTGTATTCACCCAGAAATTACCCGCATAAAATTCATCGGTTAGATTGCCATCTCCATTCAAATCAATAACCATCATAGTAAACACACCAACAGCAGTTGCTGACAGATCTCTTGTGATTGGTATTTCTGTTTTGGTGATTGAAACCTCAGGCTGATAGGTGAATCCCGGATATACCGGAATTTTTATATTCTTAAAATCAGAATAGGCAGTCGTTCCTGAAGTATTCACAACATCATTCCATTTCAATTTAGAAATGGCATATCCACTGGTATTCTCATGAACAGGTAGTTCATTTTTGTTATATACTGTCTTTTCTTTTGCGTCATTACTATTATTATCGTCTGTTATATCAACACCACTTTTTATTAGGTAAGTTGCTCCAACATCAGACAAATCTGCTTTGGCTGCAAAAGTAAAACTTACTGTAGCATAAGCAGCTATAGCAGGAACTGTCTCTGCAACTTTTGCTCCTCCGTTTACCTGATAATATACCGGGTGGTTTGTTAAAGCAGTTGCACCTAAATTACTAACTCTAATCGTTACATCATTTGTACTTGTTTTTTTTCCAAGAATCTCCGGCGTAACTATAGCAGCGACACTAGCATCAAGTACGGTTGGTTTTGCAACACAACTGATGTCAGCGGTCCACCCTGCTCCATTTGTGTTTGAATCTGAAGTAAACCTAAAAGTT
Source organism: Flavobacterium sp. ABG (assembly GCF_001027725.1). Classification (NCBI taxonomy): domain Bacteria; kingdom Pseudomonadati; phylum Bacteroidota; class Flavobacteriia; order Flavobacteriales; family Flavobacteriaceae; genus Flavobacterium; species Flavobacterium sp. ABG. The sequence continues at coordinate 200,324 of NZ_LEKS01000008.1, read as the reverse complement.
AGCTCCCCTCCTGCTGCTTTAGATGTTACTGATGAAGGCAAAGCATTGCCTGTAAAAGTACCGACCAATGAAGCTGCAGAAACCGAAGGGCCATTATAAACATACAAATAATCAAAATCTTGTTCCGTATCAAAAGTTGTAAAATCTACTTTTATACTGCTGCCTGCTGTAGCGGGTTTAAAAGTTAGGGTCTGGGTTACATTATCACTATAATTGGTGAAACGTGTTCCGTTATCTGTAAATACCGCCGAACAAGTAGTATTTGGAGTAGCTGACCCCATTAAAACATCTGTCCCATTATTATAAACAGTTTTTGTAATTGTATTATTTTCAACAACAGCGTCACCGGTATAATTTACATTGCCAACAACTTTGTAAACACCCGGAGTAGCATAATTGACTTTCTGAACAAAATCATAAGACACGCTGCTCAAAGGAGCAATGGGTCCCGGAATAACTTCACTAACTTCTGTTTCTTCATTAATTTTATAAGAAACAGGAATAGTACTTATTGCAACAGGAGAATTGTTAAACACTTTCATTGTCACGGTCTCAGTAGCTGTTAAAGCAGTATTGGCTACCAATGAAGATAGTGCCAAATCGGTAGTTGTGGCTTCGAAAAGACTAACATTATCTACAAAAACAGTAGTGTACACCGTATCATTACCAACCACACTCGCATCATTATCCATAACAGTTTCAAAAGCAATACTAAATGTTGTTCCTGCGAATGCCGACAAATCATAGATTACTTCTGTATTTCCTGATAGCGTGGCTCCTGCATAAACGTCTATGTTTTCATGACTGCTTAGCGGGATTCCATTTACCAAAACTCTAAAAAAGTTTTTATTAACGGCGCCAACACTATTCCAAATTAAATTAAATTTCATACGAATCACTTTTCCTGTCAGTGCTGTAGCATCAATATCGCAAAAAGACATCTTTTTTATGAAATTCGGGTTATTGGCAAAGGCATTCGCAGTTGTACTTGCAACCCATGGCGTCAAAGATACATTTCCGGACCCTGCCATTTTTACACCATCCAGTAATGTTGCGTTTACATATTCATATTTTATAATACCTGCAGTTCCTTTGGAAAGAACATAATTCGTTGCTTTTCTTTCATTGAAGTTTTCTAAAAACGGTAAACTGGCAACTGTCAAAACCGGCTGTGAAACCGGATCCACCTTTATTGCTTTAGCTCTTTCAGAGGTAATTCCTGTAGCAACATCTATTGTGCGAACAGAGAACCAATTGTCTTCCCCTGCTGTAAGATTATTAAACGTATAAGTAGGTTCTGTAACTGTCGCGACAGCATCAAACTTGTATCCGTTCATTTTTAAAACTTCATATTTTGCTCCTGCAATAGGATCCCAATCCATTTTATAGGAAGAAGTACCGCAGACAGCTGGCGCAATCACTAAATTTTTAGGCTCTGCAATAATATTAAATACTTCTTTTGAAGTATCTACTTTTGCACCTGTACTAATTCTTATCTTAGCGTTTGCAACCACAGCTGCAGGTATTTTCCAGGCAAAACTTCTTGCGGCAGCAGGAACTTCTTTTGCTAGTGTCATATAATTTATTCCTCCATCAAGTGAATATTCGATCGTGAACGTTTTTGCTTCTCCTTCATAATCCCAACGGATGTATTCTGTAGTTTCCGGATTGAATTTTTCTCTACCAATCGGATAAGTCAGGCTTAATTCCGGTGCCACATAATCGTATACTACCGAAAATTCCTGACTGTTAAGAGGAACTCTTGTACCGGTAACCAAAATTTTATAGGTTCCTGGAGCAGGATTATCTAAAGTTACTTGTTCGATATTGTTCAACGTATCTACTCCCCTTGTCGCATTTGCATTTGGAGTTGTTGGATTTAAAATCCACGGTAAGGTCGTAGTACCGTCTTTTACGATTTTAATATCCAAATCATTTACCTGAACAGAAGTCGACCCGGGTGTTCCTGCTACATCCGAATAAGCAAGCATAACTTTTAAAGAAACTAAACCCACAGGCACCACAATTTCTTTTTCATAAACTGCTCCGCCTGCTACAGTAGCCGTATAAAACATTCTTTTATCTAAAGCTTTAATCGCTCTTAGACCATTCAAATTTCCAAAACCATATTTATAATCCGGACCCGGGTTACCGGCATCTATTGCCGTATTTGTAACCAACGCTTTCATTAAAGAGGCTAATGGTTTTTCTCCATAAATATTTTTATATCTTTCGTAGAGCAAAGCTATTGTACCACTGGTTCCGGGTGTTGCCATTGAAGTTCCGCTCTTAACTGAATACCCATTACTATAATCTAATGAATATACATCTGTGCCAACTGCCGCAATTTGTGGTACCAAGCGACCATCAATCGTTGGTCCGAAACTACTGTAATTACTAATCAAATCATCAGGATTATTAGCTGCTACGTGCAATGAGTTTTTTGAATTTTTAGTAGAGGTATTAAAACCGCCCGGGTATGCTGATTGTGAATTTCCATTAGAATACACATTTAAAAGATAAGGATATAGAACCGTAACATTATCGTCTCCACGATCTTCATTATCGTATCTCCTCACATTGTATCCGGAAGTAAGACTGGTTCCGTAAGAATTAGAGGTGATTTCGATCCCGTCTTCTGTTACCGCTTTTACTCTTTCTTGTTGCACACTTAAACCATTTGATTGTGTATTAAAATTCCAACCAAACATTTGTACCTCCGGCGCCATACCTCTGGCTCTTGGATCTAACAAACCGGCACCGCCAATTGTTCCGGAAACGTGTGCTCCGTGAGAAGAATTAGACTCGTATTCTCTAATTGTAACTCTACCGGTATGATCTTTATGTTTTTCCAGATTTCCATCCCAAACACCCACTTTAACCCCTTTTCCTGTTAATCCATATCCTAAACCGGGAATAGCTGAACTTAAAACATTTACTTTATGAGAAGTTACACCAGGCTTATTATCACTTTCAACAGGAGCAGCAACCAATTCAATATTCTGAACCCAGTTTAGTTTTGCGATTTCCTCCAATTTATCTCTGGAAGCTTCCAAATAAACCTCATTAAAAGATTCGTCGATCTTACTGCTTTTCACAAATAAACCTGCCAAATTTTGTGAAATAACTTTACTGTCAACTCCCTTAAAGTAACTTACTACAACCTTAACGTTATTACTTCCTTCTAAGGCATAATCCGGAATTGCTCCATTTGCAATCATTGGATCAATTTTATACTTTGAATCTACCGTAACAACAGTCCTGATAGTAGAAGAAATAACCCCTTTATTGTAATAGTTCGAATTAATTAAAGCATAATAAGCATTATTCGATAAATAACTAAGCAATGTAATACCTTGCTCTTTTAACTTTTGCTGCTCTTTTACAGATGGCATTTGGGTAAATTGCACCAAACAGTAAGTTGCCACTGGCTTTTGCTTACTTGTATTCTTCTTAAATTCTCTAACTTGTTCTTTAAAATTGGCAGAAGTAGGTATTTTATTTCCATTTATAAAAACAGAATAATCATTTTGAAGCTCTTCTTGCGACCACATCGAAATCGCAAAAAACATCATAATAAGACTAAGTATTCTTTTTAGCATAGGAGAATTTTTTGGTTAATTAATAGTTAAAAAAAAGTAAACTTAACGAATTAAACTACAAACAGCAAATAATTATTATAAGAAATTTCCTAAACAAACAAGCGTGAACTAAAATTAAAACTAAAAACCAGTATTGGCGGGATCTTACAACAGCATCGGCAGCAGGGTAAAAAAAGAACCGAACCTGTCTTAGAAAAAGAATATACCTATTACGAAAACCAAATATTAAAGTTTTATCCAAAAAAAAAAGACTTACCAAAAATTAATCCGGTAAGTCTTTTAAATAGATGTGTTTATTTATTTTGCTGCTTTCAGCTCTTTTGCTTTTTCCTGCCAATGATTACTCAAATCATCGTAATCAACGGGATGTGCGGGCTTTTGATTGATTAATCTACCCGATTCGAAGGCTCTGACGAGTATGGTTTCGATCAAATAATCCTCGTTTACTTCATAGGGCTTGTACTCTCTTTTTAGGCTGATATCGAATAAATTAGCTGTCGTATTGGATACAAATGCTTTGAAACCACTTTTTAAATTCTTGATAAGGTCAAAGGTCGTGGTTCCGGTTTGGCGGTGAACGAGTTTTACGAGTATTTGTCCTTGTTTTCTGGAAAGTTTTTTAAGTCGGTCTTCAAATTCATTGTTAAGATAATCCTCAACGATTTTGAAGTACTTTTTCTTTTCGCGATTTGTTTTTAAACGTGCCATTCCCTGATTTAAGGCCGTAAGCCTGTCTGCGGTTGTTTTGGCATAAGGATAGGTTTTATAAACACGATTCTGCAGAATAAGAAATTGCTTCTGTGCCTCGGGATCCAGCTTCTCTTTAGAAATTATAATCTCCGGCAATTCGATAGTATCATTTAAGATAGTATCCTGTTCGGTCAATATATAGCCCATTTCCTGATTCTCTTTAGGGGTAACCTGGGCTTGACTTTTAAAACTAATCAATATAAAAAATAAAATAAAGTAGGTAAATCTCATGGAGTCATAATTTAAATGTAAAATTATATATTTATATACAACTCTAATACCAAATTTATAAATTAGCGCAAAAAATTTTCTATGAGCACAAAATCTATCTTAAAAGATACCTCTATAGCTTTTCTTGAAAGCTACCTTAATAATGCCTCACCTACCGGTTACGAAAGCGAAGGCCAAAAACTTTGGATGGATTATCTGAAACCTTATGTAGACACCTTTATTACTGATACCTATGGTACAGCCGTGGGAGTTATCAATCCTGATGCTCCTTTTAAAGTGGTTATTGAAGGACATGCAGATGAAATTTCATGGTATGTAAACTATATTACTGATGACGGATTACTATATGTGATCAGAAATGGTGGTTCTGATCACCAAATCGCTCCCTCAAAAAGAGTGCATATTCACACTAAAAAAGGAATTGTTAAAGGGGTTTTCGGATGGCCGGCCATTCATACCCGATTACGTGATAAAGAAGAGACACCAAAAATCAGCAATATTTTTATCGATTTAGGTTGTGAGACCAAAGAGCAGGTCGAAGCAATGGGAGTTCATGTGGGCTGTGTAATTACGTATCCTGATGAATTTATGATTCTGAACGAAAACAAATTTGTATGTCGCGCCATCGACAACAGAATGGGTGGTTTTATGATCGCCGAAGTAGCCCGTTTGCTTCATGAAAACAAAAAAGAACTTCCTTTTGGTTTGTATATCGTAAACTCCGTTCAGGAAGAAATTGGTCTTCGTGGTGCTGAAATGATTGCACAAACAATTAAACCAAATGTAGCCATAGTTACTGATGTTTGCCATGATACGACAACTCCTATGATTGACAAAAAAGTAGAAGGTGATCTAAAAATGGGGAAAGGTCCTGTAATTGCTTATGCTCCTGCAGTACAAAATAAATTACGCGATTTAATTGTGGATACTGCTGAGGAAAACAAAATCCCATTCCAGCGTCATGCCTCTTCGCGCGCTACAGGAACAGATACAGATGCTTTTGCGTACAGCAACGGTGGTGTCGCATCTGCTTTGATTTCATTACCTTTACGTTATATGCATACTACTGTAGAAATGGTACACAGAGAAGATGTTGAAAATGTGATTCAGTTGATTTATGAATCTATATTGAAAATCGAAAACAACGAAACATTTTCGTATTTCAAATAGGGGATGTAAAAAAAATGGTACGCGGATTTGGCGGATTAAGCGGATTTGGCGGATTTTTTATCAGTTCTTTTGTTAGAATCTGCTAATTCAGCGTGATAAAAGTTAAAGCAATTCAAAGACGCAAGATAAAAATAGCACGCAGATTTAGCAGATTAGGCAGATTTTCGCCAAAGCAATGATAAAAAATCCGCTAAATCTGCTAAATCTGCGTGAAAAAAAAGATAGAATTAAATTAATCCCCACAGATCAAATCATTTCAATCCTATTAATCTGTGGCAAAAAATTAAACACGAATTGCACAAATTACATTAATTAATTCTTGCCAATTGGCGAAATTCGTGGCAAAAAATATTTTTAGAACTCAATCATAAATAGATCAAAACACATCGTTTTAAACTTCTATTTGAGACTCATAAAACATTGGTTCGGTTATTCGATACAAACATTGGATAACCGAATTAACCAATATAAAAAGAACATGAAAATTTTACTACTCGAAGATGATTTTACTTTATCAAAAGAAATCTCAACATTCTTTACCTCAAAAGAATTCGAGTGTTTTCCCTATTACGACGGCTCCTTATTATTAAAAAAGTATCTTCCTAACGAATACGACTTAATAATTCTGGACATCAATGTACCCGGAACAACCGGAATAGACGTTTGCAAAGGCATTCGTCAAGTCGACAAAAAAACGCCTATAATTATGCTGACTGCTTTTAGCGAAATTGAAGACAAACTCGCTTCTTTTGACAATGGCGCCGATGATTATCTGGTAAAACCGTTTCATTTTGAAGAACTATATGCCCGAATAACTTCGCTTTTAAGACGAAAAGACATTCCGCAACAAACCGAAAAAAAAATTCTTATTAAGGATTTAGAAATTCAGGAAGAAGAAATGAAAGTCTTTCGCTCCGGCGAAGAAATAAAACTAACCCCAAAAGAGTTTAAACTCATCTTAATTTTGGCTCATGCCAAAGGAAAAGTGCTGTCTAAACAATTTATTGCCGAAAAACTTTGGGACTATCACATCGAAACCAATCAGAATACTATTGAAGTTTACATTAATTTTTTAAGAAAAAAAATTGATAAAGACCACGAAACAAAACTCATTCGTACCAAAATTGGCTACGGATATTATTTAAGTGATCAGGAATGACATTAAAAAATCGAATATCGCTATTAGTCAGTTTGTTGTTTACCATCCTTTTTGGTTTGGCTTCGACTGTGATATTCATTTTATATTCCAATTACAGAAAAGAAGAATTCCGCGACCGGTTAGAGATTAAGGCTTTATCAAACATAAAACTTCTGGTAAATGTCAAGCAAATCGACAATCAGTTGCTTAAAATTATCGATCAGAACTCCATCAATAAATTATACGACGAAAAAACGCTGGTTTTTGATTCTAACTACAAATTAATCTACAGCAGTATTGATGATGCCAAAATAAAATGGTCTGTTGATGATCTGAAGTATTTAAAAAAGAACAAAACCTTTTTTAAACAACAAGGTGATTATGAAGTATACGGCGTTTTTTACGATACTAACGACCGTGATTTTTATGCGTTAATCTCGGCGACGGACAATTTTGGTAAAAAGAAATTGCTTTTTCTGCGTTATACCTTAATTGTATCCTATCTTTTCTTTACCTGTCTGTGTTGGATTATCACTTCTTTTACCGTAAAAAAACTGATGAATCCTCTGAATTCCTTTCATCAAAAAATAAAAAATATAAACGAGAACAATCTCGACACCCGTATTGAGTCTAAAAGTAATAAAAACGAAATTGATCTGATTGCCAACGAATTCAACTTCATGATGGACCGGATTGAAGTCTCCTATCAAAAACAGAAAGAATTCACGGCAAACGCTTCGCATGAACTCAGAACTCCACTGTCCAGAATCACTTCGCAAATCGAAAATGCTGTTGCAGATCCTAAAACGAGTGTTGAAAATAAGTCCTTTTTAACCAATATATTAGCTGACGTAAATCAATTAACGGAACTGATTAATTCCTTATTGATTTTGTCTAAAGTAGATACCAACAGAGGCCAAAATACAGAAATACATCGCATGGATGAAATCCTCTTTTCTGCTATTGAAAATCTGAATAAAAGTTTTCCTGATTTTGTAATTCTATTTGAAATTGAAGAAAATGAAAACCTCGATACCGCTTTAGAAATAAAAGGAAATAAAAACCTACTGGAAATTGCCTTGAGCAATGTTCTCAAAAATGCCTGTGTTTACTCAGACAACAAACAGGCAACAGTTAAAATTAGTGCAGACGACCACCATTTAATTCTCTCTGTTTCTAACACCGGAATTACCTTAAGCGAAGAAGAGCAAAAAAACCTTTTTCAGCCTTTTATGCGTGGAGAAAATTCAAAAGGAACAACCGGATTTGGCCTTGGATTGCGAATTGTTCAACGAATCCTCACGCTACACAAAGCAACCATAAGCTACTCAGTATCAAATATTAACACGAATTTATTTCGGTTAACTTTTCATTTGTAAGTAATTTTAAGCTATTTTTAAGGTAGATTTTAAGGTGTCTTAAAGTCTGTCGATAGCATATTTGTACAAACTAAAAATGATACAATGAAAAAGTTATTTGCATTACTCCTATTCGCAATGCTTAATCAGGCTGCAATGGCTCAGAAAACGGTCACCCTTCAAGACTGTGAGGCTCAATTTTTAAAAAAGAATCTCTTGTTACTGGCTTCTCAATACAATATTGATGCATCAAAAGCCATGACCATTCAAGCCCGAATTTGGGATAACCCCACTCTTACAGCTGAATTGAATGCTTATAACCCAGAACGGAATCAGTATTTTGATATTGGAAAAGAAGGGCAAAAGGCTTTTGGAATCGAACAACTCATCTATTTAGGCGGAAAAAAACGCAATGAAGTAAAATTGGCTAAAACCAATGAACAACTGGCAGAACTTCAGTTTAACGATCTTCTGCGAACATTAAAACTTCAATTACGCAAAAGTTTTTATACTGTTTATTTCAACATCAAGAATCTGGAAACCACAGACAAACAAGTCGTTCATCTGGAAGATTTGATCAACTCTTACACTATTCAGGCTCAAAAAGGCAATGTTCCCTTAAAAGATGTTGTTCGCTTGCAATCTCTTTTTCTAAATTTTAAAAATGCAAGAATGGAAACTGTAAATGACAACATTGACGAACAGGCCAACTTAAAATTATTATTAAATGAAACTGAAAATGTAATTCCTGTAGTTTCTAAAGAAGAATTTGATAAGTATCTTAAAACGATTGACTTCGATTTAAAGAAATTCGAAACCGATGCCATTGCCAATCGACCGGACTATCAAGCCAAACAAAAAGAAATTGATGCCAACGAAATAAATGTAAAATGGCAAAAATCACTGTCGATTCCTGACCTTACTCTGGGAGCCAACTACGATCAGCGCAGTGGTGCTTTTAACAAAGAAAGTAACTTGACTATTGGGATTCCACTCCCTCTTTGGAACAAAAACAAAGGAAATATCAAATACGCACAGACGATTCTGGAACAATCCAAAATTGACAAACAAAATTTTGAATTGCAATTACAAACCGAAATCACATCGGCCTGGACCAAGTGGGACGAATCACGAAAAAATTACAGCGTGATAAAACCAACGGTGAATGCTGACTTTGAAGCGGTTTACAATGGAATCCTGGCCAATTTTCAAAAACGAAACATCAGTATTTTAGAATTTACCGATTTTATGGAAAGTTACAATCAGGCCACCATTCAGGTAAACGAAATAAAGAAAAAAGTAGCCCTTTCCGGTGAAGAATTAAATAGTACAATCAATAAAGACTTATTCTAAAACAAACTAAAGATGAAACATAAACTAATTATAGGAATTGCGATTGTAAGTTTATCCATAACCGGCTGCAAAAAAGAAGTTGAAAACCCCGATACCAATACTTCTTTTGTACTAAGCGATGCCATGCTAAAAACAACCACTACTGCACCGGCAGAAAAACAACCCGTAAAAAATGTATTGAGTTTTTATGGTAAAATTACGGCCGACAACAACAAAATGATTGACGTTTACCCGCTTGTTGGCGGAAGTGTATTAAAAGTGAATGTTGAACTTGGAGACTATGTAAAAAAGGGACAAGTTTTAGCCTCGATAAAAAGTACTGATGTTGCCGACTTCGAAAAGCAGGCTATTGATGCCAAAAATGATTTATTGGTAGCCAAAAACGGCCTGAAAGTAGCTCAGGAATTATATGACGGGAAGTTAAACTCGGAAAGCGATGTCTTACAGGCAAAATCGGAAGTAAACAAAGCACAATCACAGGTCAGTAAAATTCAGGAAACCTATAAAATTTACAATATCAAAGCCGGTTCTATCTATGAAGTTACTGCGCCAATAAGTGGTTTCATCATTCAAAAAAGCATCAATCAGGACATGCTTTTGAGAAATGATCGCACTGAAAACATTTTTGATATCGCCGAAATTAGCGAAGTATGGGCCATGGCTAACATTAACGAAATTGACATCAATAAAGTAAAACTGGGTACTGCAGCTGCTGTAACTACGCTAAGTTATCCCGATCAGGTTTTTAAAGGAAAAGTAGACAAGATCTATAATGTGATCGATCCTGAAACCAAAGCCATGCAGGCACGTATAAAATTAAGCAATCCGGGGTACTTATTAAAACCGGATATGAATGCCAGCATAAAATTATCCTTCGACGAAAAGGAGTCTATGATAGCCGTACCAAGTAAAGCAATCGTTTTTGATAAGAGTAAAAACTTTGTCGTGATTTTTAAAGACCGTAACAATATTGAAACCAGAAAAGTTGACGTGTATAGAGTAGTTGGTGACGTAACCTATATTTCGAGCGGACTAAAAGAAAATGAGAAGGTAATCACCAACAATCAATTGTTTATATACGGTGCCTTAAACAATTAACCAAATTAGCAGGAAAGAGATTCAATACGCAGTTAGAGTCTAAAAATAGGAAATCGGGATAATGATTTAACTCCTTTTCTAATTTCTAAGACCTATTCTATACTTTCTCCGATTATCAATTTGTACTAAATCCGGCCTGTATTAAAGACAGTAGACCTGCTCAATTATTCGTCTTGCGTTTTTCATACCAAATTCTAAGGCGAATTAAAACATAAAATTCATCATTAAAAATACTTTTTAAAATGAACAAATTCATAAAAAACATTATTGCTTTCTCGCTAAAGAACAAAGCATTTACCTTCTTTTGGGTGGGATTACTGGCCGTTGCAGGATTTATTTCTTTCAAAACCATGCCTATTGATGCTTTTCCTGATGTAACCAATACACAGATCATTATCATCACACAATGGAACGGGAAAAGTGCCGAGGAAGTGGAACGTTTTGTTACTTCTCCTATCGAAATTTCGATGAACTCGGTACAAAAAAAGACCAGTGTCCGCAGTATTACCATGTTTGGTTTATCGGTTATCAAAATCATTTTTGATGATGGTGTCGATGATACTTTTGCGCGTTTTCAGGTAAACAATCTCCTTAAAAATGTGTCATTACCCGATGATGTCGAACCGGACGTTCAGCCTCCATACGGTCCAACAGGAGAAATTTTCAGATACATTATAAAAAGTAAAAGCAGAGACAGCAGGGAATTATTAACCTATCAAAACTGGGTGATCGACAAACAACTGCGCTCCCTTCCCGGTGTTGCCGATCTAAATGTATTTGGAGGGCAGACTAAAACTTATGAAGTAGCCGTTGATCCGATAAAATTAGCCAAATACAACATTACTCCTCTTCAGGTTTATAATGCAGTCAATGCAGGAAATCTAAATGTTGGTGGTGATGTAATCGAAAAAAACGGGCAGGCGTTTGTAGTTCGTGGTGTAGGGTTATTAAAATCTATTCCGGATATTGAAAATATTATTGTTGACGATGCGGGAGGAAATCCAATTTTGGTTAAAAACTTAGCGGCAGTAAATGAAAGTTCGATGCCAAGAGTCGGACAAACCGGAATCGGGGATAATGATGATGCGGTTGAAGGAATTATTGTAATGCGTAAAGGAGAAAATCCTCAGGAAACCTTAGCGCTCATCAAAGCCAAAATAAAGGATCTTAACGACAATATCCTTCCAAAAGACATTACATTAGAAACGTTTTATGATCGTGATAATCTGATGAATTTCACCACCGAAACGGTAATGCACAACTTATTTGAAGGTATTATTCTGGTTACTTGTGTCGTCTTTCTTTTTATGGCCGACTGGAGAACTACCTTTACCGTTTCTATCGTTATTCCGCTGTCGCTGTTGTTTGCGTTTTTATGCCTCAAAATGATGGGAATGAGTGCTAATTTATTGAGTTTAGGAGCCGTCGATTTTGGAATTATCATTGATGGTGCCGTGGTAATGGTTGAGGGATTGTTTGTTGTTTTAGACCGTCGGGCGCATCAATTAGGCATGACCGCTTTTAATAAAATAGCGAAAGGCAGTCTGATTAAAAGAACCGGAACCGAAATGGGGAAAGCGATTTTCTTTTCTAAACTAATCATTATTACCGCTTTACTACCTATTTTCTCCTTTCAGAAAGTAGAAGGAAAAATGTTCTCTCCCCTCGCCTATACCTTAGGATTTGCTTTAATGGGAGCCTTAATTTTTACTTTGACAATGGTACCGGTCTTATCCCATATCCTTTTAAATAAAAATGTAAAAGAGAAGCACAATCCGTTTGTCAACTTTTGGGACCGAATAGTAGGTAAAGGTTTTGCTTGGACCTTCAAACACAAAGCCAAAACACTAATCGCTTCAATCGTTTTATTGGCAACCGTTTTCTTTTCTGCAACTTTTCTTGGAACTGAATTTTTGCCTCAATTAAACGAAGGTGCCTTATGGGTAACCGCAGAATTACCAATGAGTACTTCTCTTCCTGAAAGTGTGAAAACAGCTGCTATGATCCGAAAAGACCTTGAAAGTTTTCCCGAAGTAAAAAAAGTGCTGTCACAAACCGGAAGAAGTAATGACGGAACCGATCCCAACGGTTTTGGGTTTATTCAGCTTCAAGTTGATCTAAAACCAAAAGCAGAATGGACTCGAAAAATTACGATGGACGATCTGATCAATCAAATGGATCAAAAATTAAAAGTCCATCAGGGCATTACCTATAATTATTCACAACCCGTTATTGATAATGTAGCCGAATCTGTAGCCGGGTTTAAAGCCTCTAATGCCGTAAAAATATACGGTGATGATCTTAACAAACTCGATGAATTGGCGAATGAAGTATTGGCCCAAATTAAAAACATTCCCGGTATAAAAGATGCCGGAATTCTTCGAAATGTGGGACAACCGGAGATCAGTGTTATTCTGGATAGAGAAAAAATGGCGGCCTACGGTGTTACATTGAGCGATGCCCAAGCGGTACTTGAACTTGCTTTTGGAGGAAAAACAGCCACAGAAAAATATGAAGACGAGAAAAAATTTGACGTGAGAGTTCGTTTTTCACAAGAATACAGAAAAGACGAAAAAGATTTGGAAGAAATAAAAGTACCGACGATTAGTGGTATTAAAATTCCTTTAAAAGAAATCTCAGACATCAAGACCATTACAGGCCCGGCTTTCATATACAGAGACAATAACAAACGTTTTATCGGGGTTAAATTCTCTGTTCGTGATCGCGATTTAGGAAGTACCATTGCCGAAGCACAGCAAAAAGTAGACAAAATGAAACTACCACAAGGTTATACTACCGGATGGACGGGAGAATTTGAAAATCAGGTGCGTGCCAGTGCACGTTTAGCACAAGTTGTTCCCATAAGTTTAATCGGGATATTTGTCTTGTTATTTATCCTTTTTGGAAATATTAAAGACTCCTTACTGGTTTTAGCCAATGTTCCTTTTGCTATAATCGGTGGTATTATTGCTTTGCACCTTACCCGTATGAACTTCGGGATCTCGGCTGGTGTTGGTTTTATTGCTTTGCTTGGAATTTGTATTCAGAATGGTGTTATTCTGATATCGGAATTCCATCATAATCTAAAGGCGAAGTTTAGCCTCGAGGAATCTATTTTTATGGGGGTAAAAGCACGAACAAGAGCCGTTGTAATGACAGCCCTCATGGCTTCTATAGGTCTAATGCCTGCAGCCATTTCAACAGGAATTGGTTCTGAATCGCAAAAACCTTTGGCCATCGTAATTATTGGAGGACTGATCACTGCTACGATTTTAACCTTATTAGTGTTTCCGATTATCTTCTGGGTCTTCAACCGTAAAAAACACGTACCGATTGAATAAGCAACTTCAAAAAAAACCACTCTTCCGGAGTGGTTTTTTTTATAACTAAATCCTTCCAATCTTTTTAATCTGTGGCAGATAATAAAGAGTTGTTGACTTTTACAGAATGTCTTTACGGGGCGGGAAATGCTAAAATAAAATAGCACGCAGATTTAGCGGATTTTGGCGGATTTTTTTATCCTTGCTATCTGCTAAATCTGCGTGTAAAAAAAGGTCATAAAGTGCCAATTTCCAAACTTCTCGCTTTAACAGTCTCGCAAAAACGCCAAGCTGCTAAGTTTTCTCTTTTTATTTTTAAGTTTTACCCTTCTGTTTTCCACTTTTCAATTTGGGTTTCTCGAAATGTCATGGAGTCTCAAAGCTTTTTTTCTACTTTCTCATTAAAACTTTGCGATTTTGCGACTCCGCGAGATTTTTACTACTCCAAAGATTTTCGTATTGATTCTTTATTTCGTCAAGATGATTAACTGGTGGCTCAGGAAAGCTAATCCAAATCTAAACCTGACCTATTTGAAGCATCAACTGAAACATTTTTAAACAAAAAAAAACGACCCTCTGCTCATGAAGATCGTTTTTAACTAACTTAAACTCTTTTAAACTAATCTAAAATCTTATTTTAAATCTTTCAAAAGGGCAACAGCATCTGTAGCGTTTGATAATTGTGCATATTTCAAAGCTGTATATCCTCTTTCGTTTTTATCAGATGGACGTGCTCCACTAGCCAATAAAACTTTAATAATTTCAACTTTGTTGTAACGTGCTGCAGTCATTAAAGGAGACATATCACCTGACTGTTCGTTTACATTAGCTCCGTATTCAATAAATTTCTTAACTCCGTCAATATCACCCTTACTAATAGCAACGTTTAATGGTGTTGCATCTTCGTCTATAGATAGTACAATTTGATCTTTCACAACTGTTTTGTGATTTGCAGCCATTGATACATTTGCAAATGTTACTAAAGCTAATCCTAAATAAATAACTGAATTTTTCATAATGGTTTTGTTTGTTAAATTGATTGATAAAATATGATTGATGATCTTTTAAATTCTATACAAATGTAAATAATATTTTGGTATTTTGCATTACAAGGTACTATGTTTTAACTAATTCTTAACGTTTTGTTAATGATTCCTAAATAATACCACCCAATCGTTATTTAATTCTGTATAAAAGACGCTGCAAAGGTAGAAATGTTACACAAAAACGAATATTTCTAAAAAATATTTGTCAAATTTTCCCAAAAATGTAAAACCAAAACATTACTTTTTTAACTTTACTTTGAAGTAATACTCAAAAAAGGCCTATTTTTTTAATGAAAAATAAATTTTCGGCCAATAATTCATACATTAATGATCTAAATTACTTATTTTCAAAAAAAATAAAAAAGTAGGATAAAACTTAAGTATATAGCTTTACGTTTTGTCGTTTTTTTATAAAGAAAACGGCTAATAAAATAATTGACCAATCATTTTCACCATTACCAAATCATTTAAATAACCTTTAAACCAAAAAAAATGGGAGCAATCAAAAAAATTCTGGCCGCCTTAATCTTAGTTGTAGCAATCGTATTAATTACGGCTTACTTTATGCCTCGAAATTATGCCGTTGAAAGAGAAATTATCATCCATAAACCAGTCGATAGTATTTTTACTTATGTCAGATATTTAAAAAATCAAAATGAATTTAGCGTCTGGGCCAATATCGATCCCAAAATGAAATTGACTTACAAAGGAACAGACGGTAGTGTTGGTGCATTATCGGCCTGGGAGAGCAAAGTAAAAGAGGTTGGTGTGGGTGAACAGGAAATCACCAAAATTATAGAAGGAAAACGATTGGATTTCGCTCTCAGGTTTAAGGAGCCGATGAACGATACTGCTGTCGGATTTATGTCGACCGAAAGTTTAGCAGCAGATCAGACCAAAGTAAAATGGGGCATAAACGGTGTTATACCCTACCCTATGAATATCATGTTGCCTTTTATGAAAATGGATCAGATGATTGGAAATGATTTACAAAAAGGCCTGGATAATTTAAAAGCAAAGATGGAAGAATAAAAGATCAGGTTCAAAAACTCGAGGGAAATAAAAACTTTGCAACGCTGCGTCTTTGCGAGAAATAATTTTCAGGTTCAAAGCAACAGAATAAAAACGAATCTTTGTAAAAAAAAGAAAACCGTCATTAGTTTGTTAATGACGGTTTTCTATTTTTTAATGGTTTCCTTTATTACAAACCTTTCAGAATTGCAATAGACTCTGTAGCTTTCGAATATTTGGCATAATCTAACGCTTTTAAGCCTTTATCATTTTCAAGCGAAGGCTTAGCTCCATTTTCTAATAAAACTTTAATAATCTCTACTCTGTTAAATCGTGCTGCCAACATCAGCGGAGACATGTCTCTTGATAATTTATTGACATCTGCCCCGTATTCGATACTTTTTTTAACGCTTTCAAGATCCCCGTTGCACACTGCAATATGTAATGGCGAAGATTCATAAGCAGAAAACTCGATTTGATCTTTTACCAACGGCTTGTGATTTGAAGCTACTGATACATTTGCAAATAAAACAAAAGCTGTCCCTAGAATGATTACTGATTTTTTCATGATTGATTGATTGATTGATTGATTGATTTAATTGTAAACTGTAATTTAGCAGTATTGCATCAAAAATGCTTTCTTCCGAATAACAGTCACTATCTATATAGACGCTTAAAAAACCTAAAACGTTACATTTAAATCAAAAAAAAATCAAAAAAAGTAAAGAACCTCAATAAAAAAGCGCAATCCAAATAATTGGATTGCGCTTTTTCTATTAAAAATAAACTCTTAAAACCTAAAATTAAGCTTTATCAGCAAGATATTCCTTTACGTTTTTATCAATACGTGCATCAATATTGGCAATATCAGCTTTTACAAATTTCTCTCCTAAAATATTCTCGTATAACTCAATATATCTTTCTGAAACAGATTCGATGTAAGCTTCTGTCATTTCAGGAATCTGTTGTCCGTCCTGACCTTGAAAACCATTTTCGATCAACCAACGACGTACAAATTCTTTTGATAATTGTTTTTGCTCTTCTCCTTTTTCCTGTCTTTCCTCATATCCGTCAGCATAAAAATAACGGGAAGAATCCGGAGTATGAATTTCGTCAATCAAAACGATTACACCGTCTTTTGTTTTTCCGAATTCGTATTTTGTATCTACTAAAATTAAACCACGACTTGCGGCAATTTCAGTCCCTCTTTGAAATAAAGCACGGGTATATTTTTCTAAAACAATATAATCTTCTTCTGAAACTATTCCTTTTGATAAAATAGCTTCACGCGAAATATCTTCATCATGAGAACCATTGTCTGCTTTTGTAGTTGGCGTGATAATTGGTTCCGGAAATTTATCATTTTCCTTTAAACCTTCCGCCATTGTTACACCGCAAATTTGTCTTCTTCCTGCAGCATACTCACGAGCGGCATGTCCTGAAACATAACCGCGAATAACCATTTCTACTTTAAAAGGATCACACAAATGCCCCACAGCCACGTTTGGATCCGGAGTTGCAATCAACCAATTGGGTACAATATCTTGCGTTAATTCCATGAACTTTGTAGCAATCTGATTCAGAATTTGCCCTTTGTATGGAATTCCTTTTGGTAAAACTACATCAAAAGCCGAAAGTCTGTCGGTCGCCACCATTACCAAAAGTTCCTCATTGATATTGTAAACTTCTCTAACTTTTCCGCGATAAACTGATTTCTGATTCGGGAAATTAAAATCTGTAGTTGTGATTGTATTGCTCATTATCCTTTAGTTGTGTTTTGTTTTATGGATGCAAATTTAAAACTAATTAAAAGAGGAAGCAAAAAAAGTATTCAGTTTTCAGCTTTCAGTCGCAGTCTTTACTCTCAGTCGCAGTTTTCAGTTGCAGTCGCAGTCTGTGCTTTTGTCTAAATCTCTTCTCAACCTTAGTCTTAACGCAATATTAAAGGCTGAAAACTGAGACAAAGACTAAGACCGAGACTGAGACAAAGACCGAGACTGAGACTGAAGACTATTTCTTCAAAAGAGTCGTATTAAACAAATTCAAGATTCTGCTGTATTCATCAATTAAGGAATACGTTTCTTTAAAAGTATGCGCTTCTATTGGAAAAGAAGCAAGTGTCCAGTTCTTTTTCTCTAATTCTATAAAACGCTGTGATAAACGTACAATGTCTTTGTATTCTACATTATCATCCACCATTCCATGTAACATTAGTAAATTTCCTTTCAGGTTACCGGCATAATAAATAGGAGAGCTTTTTTTGAATGCCTCAGGATCTGTTTCAGGAAAGTTTAAAATATTCCCCGTATATCCGTGATTGTAGTGTGCCCAATCTGTAACCGAACGCAAAGCAGCACCCGAAACAAATTCTCCGGGAGTTGTCAGCATTCCCATTAAAGTTATGAATCCACCGTAAGAACCTCCGTAGATACCAACTCTGTTGGCATCAATACCCAAATTATCTACTAAATATTTTTTACCATCAAGATGATCGGTTAAATCTTTACCTCCCATAAAACGATAGATTCCGGTTCTAAAATCCCTTCCGTAACCATCACTTCCTCGGTAATCAATATCCAAAACTGTATAACCCAAATCGGTTAACAAGTTATGAAACATATATTCTCTGTAATACGCACTCCAATGGTTGTGTGCGTTTTGTAAATATCCTGCACCATGTACAAAAATTACGGCTGCTTTATTGGTGTTCTCTGCTTTTGGTGTATACAATCTTGCATATACCGGAGTTCCGTCTTGTGCTTTGAAAGTAATCACCTCTGGTTCTCTCCATTGGTATTTTTTAAATTCTTCTGAAGTTGAAGATGAAATTTGCTGTAAAGCAGTATTCTTTTTGTTCTCGGCAATATAAAAATCCCAAGGTTTATTTTTAAATGAGTAACGTACCAAAAGTGTCGATTCATCAGGAGATACCACTACTTCGTGTGCTCCGTCTTTTGTTAAAATAGGTTGCATAATTCCATCTGCAACATTTAACTTGTAAAAATCTCTATTTCCCGGATGTGTTGTATTCGTTGTTAAATAAAATGCCTTTTTGTCTTTAGATAGAGTCAAATCGCGAACTTCCCAGTTTCCTTTGGTCAGTTGTTTTTTTACATTCAATTTTAAGTTGTACGTGTATAAGTGTGAGTATCCGGTAGCTTCCGATTGAAAATAAACCGTTTCATTGTCTGCCAGAAAACCAAGATTTCCGGTTTCAAAAGCATAAGAAGGAATTCCGGGTCCGCCAATCCACGCTTCATCGTGTTGGTGTTCTATTTCGGTAAAAGTTCCGTTTTCGAGATTCAGACTTACAATCCATCGGTCTTTATTGTCCTGACTTCTGATTTCTGTTATTGCAAACGAACCGTCTTCGTTATAAACTGGTGCCAACGCGACAATTAGTTTGTCTTCTTTCTCTTTGTTTTTTAAATTATCGTAAGCCTCATAGTATTTCGGAACGTCCTGAATATGGCTCAATTTTGAGAAATTGACAAAATAAACAGAGTCTTTTGCAACGGAGTAAATACCAAAACGTGTTTTTACCAAATTGGCCGTCGATACTTTTTCTTTGGTATCAGGAGATTGATTATAACCGTCATCTGTTATAAAAACTTCCATTTTTTCCATTTTAATTTCAACATTTTCTACTAAACTAAAAGTAGCGTAGTTTCCATTTGGATTTGCTTTGAGGTCTGTCAAATTATCTTTTCCATAAAAATACTCTTTGACAAAATCTGACTTCACGGCTTTGCTTTTAGCCATGTTCCATTGTTTTTTTGCCTCTTTATCATTGATAAATTGAAATAATTCTTTCTGTTGTTCTTTCAAGAAAGTATCTTTTTCGGGTGTTTTCTCTTTCTTATTGCCTTTACTGAAATTAGTGATTTGCAGTAGCGTGCCCTCTTTACTATTGTATTTAAAAATGTTTTCGTTTTGCTCAAAGAATACAACTCCAAGCTGACTTCCTAACGCAAGATTAGAAATCGGAGTATTTTGCTGGTATAATTTTTTTGTTGCTTTTGTACTAATAGTGTACGAGTACAAACCTCCTTTATTGGTATAAAAAACAATATCTGATGTCGGTTTTCTTTTAAAATCGAATTTAGAAAAAACGGCTTCCTTCGGCTCTACAAGTACCGGATTAGAAGCTCCCTTTTGCCAAGAGTACGTGCTTGTGCCTAATTCGTTTTTCGGATTCCATTCAAAATAAACTTTTTTTCCATCCAGCGACCATCTTCCGTTTGTTGGCTGATTGCCAATGAAAGAGTCTCCTTTCATAATTTCTTCTAACTTTAAATTCTGGCTGGTACCCGTTATTGAAAAAATTAAAAAGGCAAGGATAAAGATATTTTTGGTCATGATAGTTGTTTTTTTAGTAGAGCAAAAATACACTTTGTGGGCTATTAAAAAAACTTTTTCCTCTTTGCTTCTAAAATCCAATTTCTAATATGGAATTACGTCTAAAACTTGTATAGTTTATTCTAACGTTTAAGTCTTCTAAGATTTTACAAGAGACTAAAAGACAACAATTTAACATGAACAGAGATGACTTATATGGTTTAAAAAGTCAAGAATAGGGAACTAAACATCAAGAGTCATTTTTTTTTCTGTCTTGTAAAAATACCTACAAAGTCAAAAAAAGACCTTGCAGAAAAAACACATTGCATAAAAATCAGTAACTTAATAATTGAACTCAGGTTATTAACTGAATTACTTTGTTACTCTGCTACTTTGAGATTTTATCTTAAATAGTTCTATAAAAAAACAATCCCTGATGCGCTTTCATCAGGGATTGTTTTTAAGTCTAAAAGTTTATTTAAAATCCAGGATTCCTTTTCCTAACGATTTTACGGAAGCATTTAAATTGCCGAGGGTAGTTTCGTTCATTTTTTTTATGTGAATACTGTCCACTACAAAAATTTGTCCCTGATCTTTAAATGGTGCGGTTGGAACAAAAACAACGGCACTGCCGGACGAATCTTCTTCTATAAGGCGGGCGGGCTGCCAATAATCTCCATTTTTAAGCAAAACGGGAACGTCAGTACTTGGCTTTTTTACTTTTGTACTCAATTTTTCTTCCGCTTCTTTTTTATTTTTTTCATAGCCCGGAAGGAAGATCATTAGCTTATCATCAATCCATTCTGTGAATTTTTTCAAATAAGTCAATCGCATCATGTAACCGCTAAAATAAAGCAATACCAATAGAATTACTCCACCCAGAATATCGGTTGCAATCGTTCCGAAAACTTCATCGAGATGTAAAAGTTTTGCAAACTTCTCCCCATATTTCTGAAAAAAGCCCCATACTTTCTGAAGCACAACCCCAAATACCAGCAGTGGCAATAAAACTACAGCGCCGGAAACACAGTTTCTTTCCACCTGACGTAAAAATTTTTTCATAATTAATAAAATTTTAGATGTACTAAATATAGTAAAAATCTCAAACTTTATTAACGTTTCATTGCAAAACACAATTATACATCACTGTTAATCAACCGATAAAGTTATTTACAGCTGATTAACATTCAGCAAGTTTTTCATCTAAAATTCTTGAAGCAATATAGTGTGCTACTCCATCTTCTGCGTTGGTTTTGATTATTTCTAAGTTGGGTAACGTTTCTTTTAACAATACCGGAGCATTGCCCATAATCAATCCTTTTCCGGTTGCAGACAACATTTGAACATCGTTAAAACCATCGCCAAACGAAACCGCTTCTTGCATTGTAAATCCTTCTTTTTCTAAAACTCTGGCTATTGCAACCGCTTTGTCTACCGATTTATCCATAAATTCCAGACAGGTTGGAAGACTAAAGGCGTGATGCAACTCACTTGAACCGTTTGCTAGAATGGCTTCTTTTAAGGCTACTAATTTTTCGTGATTGTCATGGGCAAAGAATATTTTTATCGCACCAAAATCTTCAAGTATTTTAAAATCTACCAATTCGGGAAGGTATTTTAATTCGGTTTGAAAGCTGTTTAACTTCTCGTTTAATTTGTTGGTCTGCCAAACATTTTCTTTGAATAACACTACTGTAATTTCCGGATCAATTTCTACATTTAAAGCCGCTTTTACCACTTCACTATTTAAATCAAAGGCAAAAAGTTCTTCTTTTTCCGGTGAATGTATTCTGGCACCATTCGAACTTACCAAATAAATCGGAACATCGAGTGTGCTGATAATGGCCATCGCATCGAGATGATGACGCCCTGTGGCAACCACAATAAGATAGTTTTGATTATGAAGTTCCTGAAAAATGCTTTTAGTGTAATCTGAAATTTTATGCTGAGGGTTGAGTAAAGTTCCGTCTAAGTCGGTAACGATAACTTTTATATTCTTAAGTTCTGAGTTCATAGTAAAAATCGCGTATTATTTTGATAGGCAAATTTACAGCTTTAAGCTCAGAAGTACAAAGTTAAACCGGCTCTACAGCCTAAAAACAAACAAGTTTATTATTTATTTAACTATTTCATTAAACAAATCACTTCATTTGTTTTTAATCTTTATAATTCCTGTCTTATATAAATTTATCGCTTTTTGCACGATTTTTCCAATTTTATCAATGGGCAGATCTTCATTGGAACTTAACATCATTATTTTCATTCGGGAGCGGCTTTCCTGAATTAGAAATGATTCATCGAAGTGTTTGCCTTCCACAATTCCGATATAAGGTTGTTTGTTTTTCTTGTGTATCCAAAGGTAACAGAACATTTTTCCTTTATAACAAAAAAAAGGCATGCCATACTTAAGGACATTTGTAATGTCTTCGTCCTGCTTTAAGATAATTTCTTTTAGCGCTAATAAAACTTCTCTCAGGGGCTCTTCTTGTCTTTCGTAAAAATTATCAACTTCTTTCATTGCTTATTTATTTTTCCGTTCGAATAATTACTTATCTATACTGTGAATTTAACCGCAATGAACGCAAGGGTTTCGCAAAGGACGCAAAGACAAATCTAAAAACACCTTTCAATACATTTTTTTAAAATTAATCAAAAAAAAATATTCGTTTTATACATTTCAAAAAAGAAGCAGTATAAAACGAATATTCCCTAAAATTGTAAAACGTGAAAACAATTCACCTTTCACAAAAAACATTTCACAAAATTAATCGTGATTTTCTATTTGTTTATAAGCATCAATTACCTTTTTGACTAATCTGTGGCGTACGATATCTTTATCGTCAAGATAAATGATTCCGATTCCGTCTACGTCTTTCAGAACCAAAATGGCTTCTTTAAGACCTGAAATAGTTCGGCGTGGTAAATCGACTTGTCCCGGATCACCCGTAATCATAAATTTAGCGTTTTTTCCCATACGGGTCAGAAACATTTTCATTTGTGAGTGAGTGGTGTTTTGTGCTTCATCCAGAATTACGAAGGCGTTATCCAGTGTTCGCCCACGCATAAATGCCAGTGGTGCAATCTGAATAATTCCTTTTAAAATATAATCCTCGAGCTTTTCGTTCGGAAGCATATCGCGTAATGCATCGTAAAGCGGTTGCATGTAAGGATCCAGTTTTTCTTTCATATCGCCGGGTAAAAAACCAAGATTTTCTCCTGCCTCTACTGCCGGTCGCGTTAGGATGATCCTTTTTACTTCCTTGTCTTTAAGTGCTTTTACAGCCATAGCTACACCTGTGTACGTTTTTCCTGTTCCGGCTGGTCCTACTGCAAATACCATATCATTCTTTTTAATGGTATCTACCAGTAATTGCTGGTTAGGCGTCATTGCTTTTATAATCTTACCTCCCACACCATGAACCAGTATTTTATCATGATCGTAGGCTCTTTTTTCATCCTGACCATCACTCATAATTACACGTTCAATTACATTGTCATCAATGTTGTTGTATCGGGTAAAATGCAACATTAATCTTTGAAATCTTTTTTCGAATTCATCTAAAACTTCTTTTTCGCCAAATGCTTTCAAAGTCGTTCCTCTAGCTACTATTTTAAGCTTTGGATAGTACTTTTTAATGATTTCCAGATGGCTGTCCTGAGCGCCCCAAAACTCTTTTGGTGCAATGTCTATTAGCTCGATTATTCTTTCGTTCAAATGAGATAGTTTTAAATTAAAATAAAATTTGTTTTTATATCAGTTGCTGTCGGGTGTTTCTTTTTTTTTTACGAGTCAGGCTTTCAATGACAGTCACGCTTTTTAATGTGTAAAAAAATACTTCCAAAGAATCATTTACTGTTTACTCCTAATGTACTTTTTTTCTACAGACTCAAAACTGAAACTAATTGACTGAGACGATCGTAACGCTTACTTACTTTAAAAATTGTAAATTGTCTTTTCTTTCTTTCAATTTGTATCTAAGTATTCTTAGCTTTGCATTTCTCAAATTTAATGAAAATTAGATTCAAAAACTACCAATAGTTATAAACAAAATGATGTCAATAATTACCCTCACTACCGATTACGGCTTAAAAGACCACTTTGTTGGTTCGATAAAGGGTAAAATATTATCTGAGGCTCCGGAGACTACAATTATTGATATTTCACATGACATTGATCCCTTCAACACTGCCGAAGCCAGCTACGTTGTTGGTGCTTCTTATTTAAGTTTTCCAAAAGGAACTGTACACTTAATTGGTGTCGATATTGAACGCAATAAAGAGAACGTGCACATCGCCATGCAATGGAACGATCATTACTTCATTTGCGCTGATAACGGGATCTTAAGTATGCTGACGCAGAAAATTGTGCCACAAAAAATTGTCGCTATCAACATTCATGACCGATTTCCGCCTGAGTCTACCGATATGGATATCTTCATAAAAGTTGCCTGCCATATTGCAAAAGGAGGTTTACTGAATGTAATTGGTAAAGAAATAGCAGCCGTTAAAGAAGTTACAGAACTTCAAGCTGTAGTAGCAAACGACGGTAATTCTATAAAAGGATATGTCATTTATATTGATCATTTCGGTAACGTGGTAACCAATATCTCCAAACAGCAATTTAAAGAGGTGGCAAAAGGTCGCTCGTATGAGATCGTGATGAAACCTAAAAGCATCAAAACCATTCTGCCAAACTATTCAGCCATAGCAAGCTCAGACAAATACCCCATTAAAACATATG
The DNA here is from genome assembly GCF_001027725.1 of Flavobacterium sp. ABG. Lineage (NCBI taxonomy): Bacteria > Pseudomonadati > Bacteroidota > Flavobacteriia > Flavobacteriales > Flavobacteriaceae > Flavobacterium > Flavobacterium sp. ABG. Next base: position 175,168 of record NZ_LEKS01000008.1, on the reverse strand, counting down.
AAGGCGAAAAACTGGCCATTTTTAATGAAGCCGGTTATCTGGAAATCGCAATTTTCAGAAGCAATCCTTCCAAAGTAGGCTCTGCAAATAGTCTTTTAGGATTGAACTACAGAGACGTGATCACGATAAAGTTTATTTGAGATTTTAGACTTTAGATTCTTGACTTTAGCAGAAAAAAAATCTGCAGAATCTGCAGAATCTGCGTGAAAAATTTTCTTAACTTAATAACATTGAGCTAAAGCAGGAGGCTATTCAAAATGATACTTTTAGAATAATTAAATTTTTACTAAAAAAGAACAATCAATTTTGGTATTTTTGCGCGCGTATTGCAGATTTTCGGTGTAAAATCTAAAATCAGCACTCTAAAATCTAAAATAATAAAAAAAGATGTTTGTTCGAATAGTAAAAATGAGTTTTCATGAAGACAAGATCCCTGATTTTCTGGAAAATTTTGAAGGCATAAAAGACAAAATACGAAATGCGCCCGGAAATCGTTTTCTAGAATTGTATCAGGATAAAAACGATAAATGCATCTTTTTCACCTACAGTTATTGGGAAACCGAAGAAGACTTAGAAAACTACCGACAATCAGCGCTTTTTGACTCCGTTTGGAGTTTCACAAAAAAACTATTCAACGCAAAACCCGAGGCCTGGAGTGTGGATAAGCTGGTGAGTCTGGACTAGTTTGAAGTTTCAGGTTTGAAGTTTCAGGTTTGAAGTTTCAGGTTTGAAGTTTCAGGTTTGAAGTTTCAGGTTTCAGGTTTCAAGTTTCAAGTTGACGCACAGAACGTGAAACCTGAAACTTGAAACCTGAAACAAAAATTTAAAAAAAACACGAATACAACGTTATATATGAAATCAATCATTTTACGAGAAATAAAATCCTTTTTTGGTTCTCCTATTGGCTATTTGGTCATTGCTATTTTCTTAATTAGCAACGGGCTCTTTTTATGGGTTTTTGAAGGAGATTACAATATCCTCAATACCGGTTATGCCGATCTGACTCCTTTTTTTACTTTAGCACCGTGGATTTTGATTTTCCTGATTCCGGCTGTTACCATGCGCAGTTTTTCGGATGAGAAAAAACAAGGCACTTTAGAATTGCTTTTAACCAAACCTTTATCGATTTGGGAAATTGTAAACGGAAAGTTTTTAGGTTCCCTACTCCTGATCGTTTTGGCCATAATTCCCACCTTTATTTATGTTGAAGTCATTTCATCTTTGGGTGCTCCGGAAGGAAATATCGATATGGGAAGTACGATTGGTTCTTATTTCGGATTGTTGTTTTTAATCGCTTCCTATTCCGCCATCGGAATCTTCACTTCTACCCTGTCCGAAAATCAGATTGTTGCTTTTATCCTTTCGGTTTTTCTGTGTTTTATCTTTTACTTTGGTTTTGAAGGTTTAGCAACATTGATTCCAGGTTCTTTTCCTATTATTTCAGCATTGGGTATGCAGGATCATTTTAAAAGTATGAGCCGTGGTGTAATCGATACACGTGACGTTATTTATTTTCTGAGCGTTACGGTTCTATTTCTGTCTTTTACCGTTTATAAATTAAAATCTTTGAAAGCCTAATGAAAGCATTCACTCAACAAAATATCAAAACATTAGGGATTACTGTTTTCATTTTAATTGTTTTAAATGTACTTGGTAGCCTATATTTCCACCGATTTGATTTAACCAAAGACAAACGATATACGTTATCTGAAACTTCCTTAAACATTGTAAAACAGGTTCAAAATCCACTATCGATTAAGATTTATATGCAGGGTGATCTTCCTGCAGATTTCAGACGCTTACAACAGGAAACCAAACAACTATTAGAAGAATTTCAGGCCTATAACAACCATATTGTTTTTGAATTTGTGGATCCGTTGGAAAACAAAGACGAAAGCATGGACCTGATAAAATCTCTTTATCAAAAAGGTCTTACGCCAATAAACATCACCGTTGACGACAAAGGAAAACAATCTCAAGCAATGGTTTTTCCGTGGGCAGTTGCGGTTTACAACAATAAAGAAGTCAATATTCCTTTGTTGAAAAACAGAATGGGTGCTTCAACGGAGCAAAAAGTGATGGGATCTATTCAACATTTAGAATATTCGATTGCGGATGCTATCAATAAAATTACCAAAGACAAACAAAAGAAAGTCGCTATTATTAAAGGAAATGGCGAGATCAATGAAATTCATATTGCGAAAATGCTCATGCAGATCCGCGAGAGTTATTATATCGGCCCTTTTACTTTAGATTCTGTGTCTAAAAGTCCAACAGGGACTCTAGAAGCCTTAAAAAAATACGATTTAGCCATTATATCGAAGCCAACCGAAACTTTTTCTGATGAAGAGAAACAGGTTTTGGATCAATTCATTATGAATGGTGGAAAAACGCTTTGGCTAATCGATCAGGTTGCAGCAGACATGGACAGTCTGTACAACCAATCGGGCGCTACTCTAGCCTATCCGAGAGATTTAAATCTAAACGATATGTTCTTCAAATACGGATTCAGAATCAACCCTGATTTAGTAAAAGATGAATATGGTACTCCGATAAAATTAGCTACGGGTGAACAAGGAAGTGCTACCCAATATCAGGAATTTAAATGGAAATATGCCCCAGAAGTTTATCCGACAAGTTCCCATCCGATCGTAAAAAACTTAGGCGGTATTAAATTTGATTTTGCCAGTCCGATTGATACTTTGAAAAACGGAATCAAAAAAACGGTTTTATTACAATCTTCTCAATATTCAAAAATAATCGGGACTCCGGCTGAGATTAATTTGGATATTGTAAACGAAAAAACGACTCCTCAGGAATATGTTGACAAAGGTGATTTACCACTTTCTGTTTTATTGGAAGGCTCTTTCCATTCGGCATTTGAAAACCGTGTTTTACCCTTTAAAGAAGGTTCTTTTTTAGCCAAAGGAAAACCAACTAAAATGATTGTGATTTCTGATGGAGATTTAGCCAAAAATCAATTAGACAAAAACAGGATGCCTGTAGAATTGGGATACGATCAGCGTACAGGAAAACTTTACGACAACAAAGATTTTATGATGAATTGCATCAATTATTTGTTGGATGACACCGGACTTATTAACATTAGAAGTAAAGATCTTGATCTGCCTTTACTCGATAAAGATAAAGTTAGCGACAATTACAGTCGTACACAATTCATAACTATCGGGCTTCCAATTCTTATTTTATTGATTTTCGGACTTGCATTTACTTACATCCGTAAAAGAAAATACAGCAAATAGATGTTAATAAAAAAATTGTACTACTTTAGATAGTTTACGATATATTTGTAATCCGTATATTTAGCCTTTATTAGCTAAAATACACCTCAAAAAATAAAATATAACAGATGAAATTTATAGTATCGAGTTCGTACTTATTAAAACAATTACAAGTTTTAGGTAGTGTAATCAACAGTAACAATACGTTGCCTATTTTAGACAACTTTTTATTTGAACTAGACAATAACGAATTGACCGTTTCAGCTTCGGATCTTGAAACTACAATGTCGGCTACTTTATCTATCGATTCTACAAGTAAAGGTAGTGTGGCTGTGCCTGCTAAGCTTTTGCTTGAAATTTTAAAAACGTTTCCGGAACAACCTTTAACTTTTACTGTTGAAGATAACAATACAGTAGAAATTAGTTCAAATTCAGGAAAATATGCTTTAGCATACGCTTCGGGAGACGAATTTCCAAAAGCGGTAAGTCTGGAAGAACCATCCGTAACTTTAGTACCTGCAGAAGTTTTGGCAACTGCGGTAAGTAAAACTATTTTTGCAGCTGGTAATGATGATTTACGTCCGGTAATGTCGGGAGTTTTCTTTCAATTCTCACCGGAAGGTTTAATCTTTGTCGCTACTGATGCGCACAAATTAGTAAAATATGCCCGTACAGATGTAAAAGCGTCTCAGGTGGCTGATTTTATTATGCCAAAGAAACCTTTAAACATTTTAAAGAGTATCCTAGGTTCTTCTGATGCAGAAGTAAAAATCGAATACAACGATTCAAATGCGACTTTCTCATTTGACAACTATATCTTAATGTGTCGTTTGATTGATGGAAAATACCCTAATTACGAAGCGGTAATTCCAAAAGAAAATCCAAACAAATTGATGATCGATCGTTCTTTATTTTTAAGTTCTGTTCGTCGTGTGGCTATTTTCTCAAACAAAACCACACACCAAATTCGTTTAAAAATCGCAGGAGCTGAATTGAATGTTTCTGCCGAGGATATTGATTACTCAAACAAAGCAGAAGAGAGATTGACTTGTGATTATCAAGGTGATGACTTACAAATTGGCTTTAACTCTCGTTTCTTAACAGAAATGTTAACCAACTTACAATCGGATATGATTATGTTGGAGATGTCATTACCAAACAGAGCCGGTATTCTAACTCCTGTTGATGGTTTAGAAGAAGGAGAAACCGTTACCATGTTGGTAATGCCTGTAATGTTAAATAGTTAACATCAAAACCTGATTTTGTTACAGGGGTGTTTTTTAGTTTGAAATTAAAGATATATCATTGTAAAAAAAAATATCGCTATTAACCAACCATTTTTTATACCTAGAAACCGCAATTCCGATAAAGAGTTGCGGTTTTTTATTTGGGGGAGTGTTTTGGGGGGTACTTTTGTTTCAGGTTTCATGTTTCAGGTTTCAGGTTTAAACTATGACTGAGACTTTTTTGGTTTCAATGTTTTAAAATCTCGCAAAGACGCCAAGCCGCAAAGTCTTAATGATAAAGTAGAAAAAACTTAGCGGCTTGGCGTCTTTACGAGATCATCAATTGGTCATCATTGCACTTCTCGTAATTACCCCCAAAGAAAACCTGAAACTTGAAACCTGAAACATTTAATACGTTCAGGCAAAAAAACAAACACGAATTACACAAATTTCCACAAATTAATTCGCGGCAATTGGTAAAAAAGATTTAGATAGAATTAAAGGATTAAAATGATTAATAATTTGTGACGTAAAAAAAAAACACGAATTGCACGAATTACACAAATTAATTCGCGGTAATTAGTGCAATTCGTGGCAAAATTTACCTCTACATAACTTCTGGACTTGATCCTCCCCATTGCCCCCTCACATCTAGGTCAGAAACCTGAAACCTGAAACTTGAAACATTAATAAATTCAGGCAAAAAAAACAAACACGAATTACACTAATTTCCACAAATTAATTCGCGGCAATTGGTAAAAAAAGAGTTAGATAATCTGTGCAAATCTTTTTAATCAGTGGCAAAAAAACAATTAGTGGAAATTAGTGCAATTCGTGGCAAAATTTACCGCTACATAACTTTTGGACTTGATCCTACTCATTGTCCCCTCACATCTAGGTCAAAAACCTGAAACCTGAAACTTGAAACATTTAATACGTTTAGGCAAAAAAAAGACCCTCTTACCAATTATAAGAGGGCCCTTTATTTATTCTATCTGAGTTTACTTTGCTCCGGGAGGGCAGTTTTTTTCTATATACCTCACAAAAGTATCCATTAAGTGTTTAGTGGTTCCTTCACCTTCATCGATGTCATGCGAACGGTTTGGGTAAATCATTAAATCAAACATTTTATCGTATTTGATCAATTCGTTTATTAAAACCTCAGCATTTTTGTAATGCACATTGTCATCACCTGTTCCGTGAATGTACAATAAATTTCCTTTTAGGTTCTTAGCGTACGTTACAGGAGATGCTTTTTTATAGGTTGCTTCATTACCCTCAGGAAGTCCCATGTAGCGCTCTGTATAAATATTATCATAAAAGCGCTGGTCTACAACTGCCGAAATTGCAATACCCGTTTTGTAAATTTCCGGATATTGAAACATCAGATTTAAGGTTACAGCTCCACCACCACTCCAACCGTGAATCGCTACTCTGTCGGCATCAATAAAATTCCACTTTATAACTTCTTTTGCAGCCATTGCCTGATCGTGGGTATTGATGATTCCGATGTTTTTATAAATAGATTTCCTCCATTGGGTTCCTTTCATTACAGGTGTTCCTCTATTGTCCATCGCTATTCCGATATATCCTTTTGGAATTAATGGCGCTATAAGCGAATAAAAATACGGTGTATCATTGGCAACCGCTCCCATTGGCTCCCCATAAACATAGAAAAACACAGGGTATTTTTTTGAAGGATCAAAATCCAGTGGTTTTGCCATTATACCATCCATTTCTATTCCATCAACGGTGGTTACTTTGAATTTTTCTAACGAATAGTTCCTTCTTGGAGCTTGAAAAGTGTCGGCTTCTTTTGGCAGTATTTTTTTATGTCCCGACAAGGCTACTAATCGTATATTATAGTCTCGGTTTATGCTTGAATTGAGATGTCTTGCATACATCGCATCTGTAGAGAAACGGTATTTATTTGTTCCGTCAAATGCGTCCGGAGTAACTCTTTTTGTCTTTTTTGAATTTAGATTCGTTTCATACAAATAACGCTGTGTGGCATCTGTCGGACTTGACTCATAATAGATTGTTTTTGTTTTATCATTATATGCCATAAAATAGGCATCAAAATTAGCTGTTGTGATAAGCTCTTTTTTCTTGCCATCCATACTAATTTTATAGATATGCATCCAGCCGTCTGCATCAGAACTCCATAAAAAGGCTTTTCCATTATCAACAAAATGACAAGGAAAACCATCGTATACACCCGAAGAAACATCAAAAACATCAATCCATCCTGCTGCTGCTTCTTGGTAAACTACCTTTGCTGTACCTGATTTTGTATCACAGTTGTAAATAGTAGCCTGATTTTGATTGCGGTTTAACTGCACTACCATTACTGATTGATTGGTAAGCCATTGCATACGAGCCAAATAATTGTTATCCGGTTCGCCGGGAATATTTAACCAATTGGTTTGTAATGAGGTAATATCAATAGTTCCGATTTTAACAGAAGAAGGTCGCTCTCCTGCTTTTGGGTATTCTACAGGAACTACCACCGGATACAACGAATCGGTATTATTAATCATCAAATGAAATTTGGTCGCCGATGCATCCACGCGCCAAAAAGCAATACTTTTGCCATCAGGGCTCCATCTGAAACCGTCTCTTGCCGATAATTCTTCTTCATACACCCAATCAAATGTTCCGTTGATAATTTTATCTGTTCCGTCGGTTGTCAATGCTGTTACTTTTTCGGTTTGTAGATTTTCGAGATAAATATTGTGTTTTGAAACGTAGGCTACATTTTCATTATCAGGTGAAAATTTAGCAAACATCAAAGACGACTCCTCCAGATTTTTACCTAGCTTTCTTCCTTTTCCTGTGGCCAGATCAAAAAACCAATAATCACCTCTTGTATTGGCTCTCCATACCTTTTTTGAATTGGTATACAGCAATACTTTCGTTTTTGCAGCATTCCACACTATACCTTCAATTTCTCCGCTAAAACCCGATTCAGACAACTGTTTCTGAGTTAAGATAGTAGTGTGTTTGTCTAATTGATCAACATCATAAACTTTCAGATTATTGTTTTCGTTTACCCAAAACGAATGGGAATCGGGCAACCAATTCAGATCATTTATATCAATATCGCTCTGAGCAAAAGCAGATGTGCAGATAAAGAATACAAGAATCAAGTACTTTTTCATATTATTGTTTGTTATTTTTTATTAAACCTTCGATGTCTGCAATTTCAATTGGTAATGCTTCGCTCAAATTAATATTTCCGTTTTCAGTTAACAGATAGTCATTTTCTAAACGACAGCCAATTCCTTCTTCCGGTATGTAAATTCCGGGTTCACAAGTCAGCACCATTCCTTTTTCAAAAGGTCTCGAGTACAAGCCTACGTCATGCACATCTAAACCAAGGTGGTGTGCAGTACCGTGCATGAAATATTTTTTATAAGCAGGGTTGTCCGGATTCTGATTTACAATTTCATCCTGTGTTATCAAACCCAGTTTAAGCAATTCTGCCTCGATTAATTTTGCCATTTCGAGCTCATAATCCTTAGACAATATTCCGGGTTTCAAAAGTTTCGATCCTTCTTTCAAACAATGCAAAACCGCTTCATAAACTGCTTTTTGCCTTGGACTGAAAACGCCATTTACGGGAACACAGCGCGTGGTATCTGAATTGTAATTGGCATAACAAACTCCAAAATCAACCAAAACCATTTCACCCTCACCGCAAACCTGATCGTTTGTATTGTAATGAAGCGAACAGGCATTTTTACCGGAAGCAACAATAGGTTTAAATGCCGGTCGTGTTCCTCCGTTTTTTACAGAGGCGTAGGCCAATTCAGCTTCTAACTCGTATTCTTTTATATTAGGTTGAATGGCATTTAAAATTCCATGAAATCCTTTGATACTTATGGCAATCGCTTTTTTAATCAAATCAATTTCTTCATCGGATTTTATTGGTCGCAAATCACGGGTGATTTTTGCAGCACGTTCGTAATGATGCAATGGATATTTTTCTTTGCACCATTGAATCATTCGATCTTGTCTGGTTTGCATCCCGGCAGTAATTCTTTTGATATGCTCGTTGTGTCCTAAATAAAAGGTATCAGCTTCAAAAGCAAAAAGTTGCAAGGTTTTTTCAAATTCTGCAATCCATTTTACATTTTTGATACCTGAAATAGTGGTGGCCTCTGCTTTTGTTAAAAAATTACCATCCCAAAGCACGGTGTTCTCGTTGCTTTCTTTCACAAACAAAACAGCCCGATTCTCTTCTTTGAAAGCATCGGGAAAAAGAACCAATATTGTTTCATCCTGTTCTATTCCGGACAAATAAAACAAATCGTTGTTTTGTGCAAAACCCATTACATCGTCTGCATTGTTGGGCATCACGTCATTTGAAGTCAGAATAGCCAAACTATTCTTTTGCATTTTATCAGTAAACCTTTTTCGATTCTTTTCGAATAAGGAAACTGGAATTGAGTCGTATCTCATATTTTAAATTTGAAACATCTTAGTATCTACCGAAGTCGTTTTACCAGCTATAATTTCGGTTACAATTTTTCCTGTTGCCGGTGCCAGACTTAATCCCATCATGGCATGTCCGGTAGCTAGTGTCAAATTTACAATTTTTTTATCTTTTGTAATGATCGGCATTCCGGATGGTGTGCAAGGACGAAATCCAAACCAGGTCTCTTCTGCTTTTGGCATTTCGATCTGCATGTCGGGATAAAAATCGTTGATACTTGTTACAATTCCACGTAATCTATTTTCGTTTATTTTAGTATCTCCCGTATGTGTAATTTCCATAGTTCCACCAAAACGAATATCGTTATTCATAGGGGTCACTGCTACTTTTCCTTCGCATAAAATCGACGGAATACTTGGTTTTTGACTTCTGTCTTTCAATGTAAAACTATATCCTTTTCCGGGTAAAATTGAGATCCCAATATTTAACTTTTTAGCCAACAAAGGACTCCACGATCCTGCCGCCAATACCACTTCATCTACTGCGAAAGTACCTTTACTTGTTCCTATTTTAGCGATCTTATTTCCTTCAAAAACAAAATCTTTAACGGTCGTATGTTGGTGTACTTCTACTTTTAAACGAACTAATTCTTCTTTAATAAACTTCATGAATTTCTGCGGATACAAATGTGCATCACTTTTGTAATGAACACCACCAATTACATCTGTTTTAGTTCCACTTTCTAAAGCTTCTACCTCTCTTCTCGAAAGGTAATTCACCTCCAGCCCCAAACGCTCGGCTTCTTTGCCTTCGTGGTACATTTCTTCTTCTACTTTATCAGTTTTATAAAGCATCAAAAGTCCTTTTTCTTCGTAAAAAAAAGAATTGTTTTCTTTCGCGAAATCTTGATACAACTCTTTACTTAACAGAGACAGGTCTCGTAAAGCCGGCATGGCTCTTTCTACATGACTTTTATTCGCGTGTTTATAAAACTGTAAACCCCATTTCAATAAATCGGTATTTAAACGTGGTTTTACATAAAATGGACTCTGACTGTCAAACATCCATTTCATGCCCTGTGCGATCATACCGGGTTGCGCCAGAGGGATAATATGAGAAGGCACAATCATTCCCGCGTTTCCGTACGAACAACCGTCTTCCATCGCTGATTCATCAAAAACAGCTACTTCGTAACCTTCTTTAGCAAGATAATAAGCGGAACACAGACCGATAATTCCACCACCAACAATACCTACTTTTTTCATACATTTTATATTAATTAAAAGTGCATTGACCAAATTCGTTCTTTTAGCAATGCCACTTTATTTTATCTTATTCTTAAATCACTTGAAATCCGAATGCGTAAGGATCGTCGCTTTCATCAATAATGATATTGTTATAACCGTATACTTTTGCCCAGCCCTGAATACTTGGAACAATCGCAGGAATATCTCCAATAGTGGTTTCTTCAACTACTTTTCCAATAAATTTGCTTCCGATATAACTTTCGTGAATGAACTCTTCGCCTACTTTCAGTTTTCCTTTTGCATGCAATTGCGCCATTCTTGCCGAAGTTCCGGTACCACAAGGAGAGCGATCTATGGCTTTATCTCCATAAAAAACAGCATTCCTTCCTGACGAACTGGAATCAATTGGCTGTCCCGTCCATAACATATGGGTTACGTCTCTAATGGTATTGTTTTCAGGGTGAATAAAATAATGCGGGTATTCTTCGTTTATCCTATTGCGCAATTCCTGACTGTACTGAATAATTTTACTGGCGGTGAAATCCTGAACACCCGAAAAATTCTCCTGTGGGTCTACAATTGCATAATAATTTCCACCATAAGCCACATCAAAAACAAGTTCACCTAGTTCAGGACAATTAATAGTTAATCCCTCAGCAGCAAGATACGATTTGACGTTGGTTAGGCGTACCCAGTCTACTTTAGCTCCTGTTTGCTGGTATTCGATTTGTACTAAACCGGCCGGTGCTTCCATTCTGATTTTACCGGGCACTTTTGGTATTACCAAACCTTCTTCGATTGCAATGGTTATGGTTCCGATAGTTCCGTGTCCACACATAGGCAAACAACCTGATGTTTCTATAAATAAGATTCCGAAATCATTGGCGGGATCACTTGGCGGGTATAAAATACTACCGCTCATCATGTCATGACCACGGGGTTCAAACATAAGTCCTTTGCGAATCCAGTCAAATTCTTTTAAGAAATGTTGGCGTTTTTCGCTCATGGATTGTCCCACTAAATTTGGTCCTCCTCCGGCAACCACTCTCACGGGATTCCCGCAGGTATGTGCATCTACACAAAAAAAAGTTTTCTTTAGCATTAGTTATAAGGTAATAGTAACCGGTTAGTTTTTATTTAACACATAGAGACATAGATTTTCTTTAACATTAATGAAGAATACAAAAAAGAAACACATATCCTTCACATAGATTTCTATATGATTTATCAATAAGTGAAACCCCTCTTTTTAAGCTTTTAAAGCTATGTCTCTATGTGTTAAAAAATTACTCACAAATGGCTAGTGTTAGTTTTTATTTATAAAATTTTATTTAACACATAGAGACATAGATTTTCTTTAACATGATGATGAATACAAAAAAGAAACACATATCCTACACATAGATTTCTATATGATATATCAATAAGTGAAACCCCTCTTTTTAAGCTTTTAAAGCTATGTCTCTATGTGTTAAAAAATTACTCACAAATGGCTAGTGTTAGTTTTTATTTATAAAATTTTATTTAACACATAGAGACATAGATTTTCTTTAACATGATGAAGAATACAAAAAAGAAACACATATCCTTCACATAGATTTCTATATGATTTATCAATAAGTGAAATCCCTCTTTTTAAGCTTTTAAATCTATGTCTCTATGTGTTAAAAAATTAGTCACAACCGGCTAGTGTTAGTTTATTATTTACTGTTCGTGCAATTTGCAGCGGGTTATTGTTTTGCAACTCGGCAGGTAACAAATCGTCCGGCCAGTTCTGATAACTCAAAGGACGCACCCATCTGTAAACAGCATGTGTTCCTACTGCCGTAAACCTCGAATCTGAAGAGGCTGGATACGGTCCACCGTGTAACATAGACGCGCATACTTCAACTCCTGTTGGAACTCCGTTAAAAATCAAGCGTCCAACGCGATTTTGCAAAGCAAAAATCACGGCTTGGTGTTTTTGCAATTCCTTCTCCTCACTGATAATTGTTCCGGTTAACTGTCCATCTAATTTATTAATTATTTGGATCAACTGTACCTCATCCTCACATTCCACGAGAATCGAAAAAGGTCCAAAAACCTCATGACTTAATGATTGGTTTTTTAAGAACTCTTCTCCGCTTACTTTCAAAATAGTCTGACGACCGTAATTGGGTAATACTTCTCCTTTAAACTGAGCGACTTTAGAAACCCCTTTTTGGCTTTCCTTTTCTGCAATTCCTTTTTCAAAATCAGCCTGCATGGAGGAGTGTAACATACACAAAGGCTCTATTTTTTCGATGGCTGTTGTTAATTCGGTCTCAAACTCATTTAATTCAGCTCCTTTAACAGCCAGTAACAAACCGGGATTGGTACAAAACTGACCAGCTCCTAAAGTAATAGAACCCGCATAAGCAGCTGCCCATTTCTGACTGTTTACTTTCAAAGCTTCGGGTAATAATACAACAGGATTAACACTTCCCATTTCGGCAAAAACCGGAATTGGTTCGGGACGTTGCGCTGCCAAATCGCACAAAGCACGACCTCCACTAATACTGCCTGTAAACCCAACTCCTTTTACTAGTGGGTGTTTTACCAAACTGGTGCCTAATGTTCTTCCTCCTCCTACCAGATTTGAAAAAACACCTTCGGGCATATTTGTTTTTTGTGCTGCTTTAATAATGGCCGAAGCAACCATTTCACCGGTTCCAATATGCATCGAATGGCTTTTTACAATCACCGGACAACCCGAAGCTAAAGCCGAAGCTGTATCTCCTCCTGCGGTTGAAAATGCAAAAGGAAAGTTACTCGATCCAAAAACTACAATTGGTCCTAATGGTACCAACATCTTGCGTAAATCTTCTTTTGGAGCCGGTTGTCGGTCCGGTATTGCAGTGTCTATTGTAGCCTGAACCCAGCTTCCCTCGGTAAGCATAACAGCAAACGAACGCAATTGTCCGATCATCCTGCCTCGTTCTCCTTCTGCTCTTCCCCTTGGAAAACCGGATTCGCTACAATATTGAACCAACAATTCGTCCCCCAATTCTAAAATTTCATCTGCTATAGCATTTAAAAACTGCGCTTTTTCTAAACCGGAACATTTTTTATAACTGGTAAATGCCTGATTGGCTAAAGCAACAGCCTCTTCAATTTCTTCAGGAGTTGCTTCTGTAAAAACCCAAGGATTTTCGATATTTAATTGTGGATTAAACGTTTTTACGGTTTTTGTTCCCCCAGCCTTGAGTTGACTTCCTATATAATTTTTTCCTGTAATCATGTTTGTTGGTATTATAAATAAATATTATGCCTACTTAAAAGAATGTAACCTGTAAAATCGATTCTAATGATTGTATTGTTGTTAGGCTATATTCCTGAAAATCTTTTTTTTTAACACATAGAGACATAGTTTCATTTCTCTGAAAAGGCGTTTCACTTTGTTTAAAATCACATAAGCTACGCGTCAAATTATGATTTGCCATATACTCTTCCTGCTTTTTTTCTATGTTCCTATGTGTTAAAAATAATTACTCGTTGAGCAACATTCTTATAAGTTTTTATAATCCGGTAATGTTGGTCTGGTACGCAATCCCTCGGCTATAATACCTAAAACTTTCTCTCTTTCTGAACCCTGAAGTGGTAATCTTGGGGCACGAACGTGCTCGCTGCCTATTCCTGTAGCCACTTCTGCCAGTTTGATGTTTTGCACTAAAAAAGAATTAATGTCTAATTCTAATAAAGGTAAAAACCATCTGTAAATTTTTAAAGCTTCATCGATTCTACCTGCTTTAGCCAGGTTAAAAATCGCGACAGTTTCTGCCGGAAAGGCACAAACCAAACCTGATACCCATCCGTCAGACCCCATCAATATACTTTCTAATGCCAATGTATCAACGCCTGATAAGATTTTTAAACGATCTCCGAAACGATTAATCAGTCGGGTCACATTTGAGATATCTCTTGTGGATTCTTTTACGGCCTGAATGTTATCGTATTTTAATAATTCTTCAAACATGTCTAAGGTCACTTCGATTTTATAATCGACAGGATTGTTATAGACCATAATCGGAAGGGAAGTATTTTTGGCTACTTCAGAAAAGTAAACTACCGTTTCGTGATCAGAGGCTTTGTAACGCATTGGAGGCAACATCATCAAACCTTTTGCTCCATCTTGTTCCGCTTTATTGGCTGCCAAAATTGCTCCTCTTGTAGTTTGTTCTGCAATATTCATAATCACAGGTACTTTACCATTAGTAAGTGCAACAGTATGTTTGACCAACTCTCTTTTCTCGTCTTCCAAAAGTGTACTGGCTTCTCCCAATGTTCCACCTAAAATAATTCCTGATACACCGGCCTCTAATTGTGCCTTCATATTAACTTCAAACATATTGAAGTCTAACTTATCATCTGCAGTAAATTTTGTAGTTACTGCCGGCATAACGCCGTTCCATTGAATACTCATACTATTGATTTTTTATTATAGACCAAAATTATCTAGAAACAACAGAGCATTCAGGCAAATAATTACCTCAAAACAATACTATATTACCCTGTATAGTCAATAAACATAAAAAACTGATCACTATATCATCATTTTTTTGTTAAAATGCAATATATTTGATTATAACTAACCAACCAAACCATGAAAGTTTTTCCATTTAAGATCCCCAAATCTGGAGAAGAACCCCTTATCTATCAAGAAGATATAGAAATCTCTTTTTACGACAAATTACACCAACATGAAGAAATTCAGATCAGCTTTATCGAAAAAGGAGAAGGAGCCATTTTTGCCGGAGACACCATTTCACAATATCGCGAAGGCGATGTATTAGTGATTGGCAGTAATTTACCTCACGTTTTTAGAAGCGACGTTCAGGAAAACGAAACTTCTATTATGCGAACTTTATTTTTTACTTTTAATTCTTTTGGAAAGGATTTTTTTGAATTGCCTACCTTCAAAAACATTCATCCGATCTTAGAAAGCAGCAAAAATGGATTCATCATTCACAATGCTCCCAAAAAAGTCACTAAATACTTTAAGAAGCTCAAAAAAGCGGACAGCTATTCTCGTTTTATACTGTTTCTGGATATTGTAAAATGGCTTTCGGTCTCAGAGAACAACTCGCTCTCTAATTACTTGTATCATAAAAAAATAACGGATAATGAAGGCAAGAGAATGCAAACCGTTTTTGAATATGTAATGACCAATTTTCAAAAAAACATTACTCTTGATGAAATCGCCTCAATAGCGAGTATGACTAAAAATGCGTTTTGCCGGTATTTTAAAGTCCGGACCAACAAATCTTTTTTTCAGTTTCTCATCGAAGTCCGGATTGAGCGGGCGGCAAAACTATTATCGAGTAGCGGAGAGCTCTCTGTATTAGAAATTGCAGAGTTATGTGGCTTTAATAACATCTCTAATTTCAACCGAAAATTCAAAGAATTAAAGCAACTTTCGCCCTTGCAATACCGAAAACTTAATTTGTAAAAGGATAAATTTTACGCTTTCTATAATAGTCTCTCCGTTTCACTCTAAATGAAACTGAGAGACTTTAGTATAAAATCTATAACTCTCCAAAATATAAATAGCCTCCAGCTGAAGCACAATGTCATTAAGTTAAGAGTTTTTTCACGCAGATTTTGCAGATTTTGCGGATTCTTTTATTTGATTCTGCTAAAATCTGCGTGAGACTTTTTTTAAGCAATCCTTAACTGAATGACATTAAGCAGAAGTAGGAGATAAATCAATCTTTTTTGTTTTCGTCAAATAGGATCAACTAATTATTAAATAACAACTAGAATTAATTAGATTTTCTTTAATTATTTTAGTCCAATATGGTATTACTTGCCATTGGCTCAAACGCTATTGTTTTATTTTTACCGGCACTGCTCCATATAGTAGAGAAGAACCTGCTACTTCAGTAATATTAACTTCTAATTCATCTGATGTAGTGACCTTACTAACATTGACATCAAGCATTGAACTACTTTTTATGTTGACATCTATTGTGCCATTAGAATTTACAGGCACTAAAGCGTAATTCGTATTTAAAAGCGGTTTCTTATCTTCAGATTTTAAACTTCCTCCATAAGCTTTTGGAATAAAGTCAATACTTTTAAGCGTAAGAATGCTTAGACAAATCGCAATAACGGTCAAAATAAACTTGGTGTAAAAATCTGATTTCATAATGGTGGGTTTTATGTTATACTACTTATAGATCTAGATTAGGTTTTTAAACTTAAAAGCAAAGTTCCTTGCAGGCAAATGAAATCAATCACTTTTCTAAGTTCTTTAAATCATCAACCGAATAAAACTTAAGGTTATTTTCTATTGCAAACGCACAAAGCTGTTTCAGTAATCCGATCGGAGTTTCTAACCTGTCGTTTACTTTGTCTACTGTTTTATGTCCGTAGAAAATGACAATCTTATTGTGCTTTTTTGCGTAAAGTAAAAGGCTTTTGTAATATTCCAGATTAAACTGTTCGTAGTCTTCGTCTATTCCTAAACCGTAGATCACACGTTTGTTCTCATAATAACAATACTGAGCATCCGGTCTAAGTTCGCCGTAAGTTGTTCCCCTTATAAAATCAAAATATTTGAGTAGCCTTTTATCCAGCTGACTGTTTCTGGCTCCGTCGGGATAGGCAAAAGACTTTATATCAAATCCATCTTTGCGCATGATTTCTTTTAGCGGAAGGATTTCGTTTTTTATATAAGTGTCGATTCCGTATTGAGCGGCATATTTAACGGCATTCTCATGATTGTAACCATGTCCGGCTATATCATGTCCCATATTCTGAAGATAATGCAGCTTTTCTTTTTGTTCCGGTGTAAAGGCACTGTACTTACAGATAAAAAAAGTAGCTTTCCAATTGTAGGCACGCAGTTCTTTTTCGGCATTGTACCAGGTATCTACATAATCGTCATCAAAAGTTAATACAATCCCGGGTTGGTTAGGGAGTTTCTTTTTTGGTGCAGTGGGAATGTCACCTTTGACATCAAAATCCACAAAGAGAATTACTACAAGAGCGATAAATAACAACAGTACTACTAGTTGGGATCGTTTCATTTTGGCTACAGTTATACTCTCAAATATACTCATTAAATCAAATGAATAACCTTGTTAAATAATTAATTCAGGCTGCCAGTTGTTCTGTTGACAATTTAGCTCCAGCTAAACTAAGTTAATGCTGTTTTTTCACGCAGATTTTGCGGATTTTTTAATTTTAATCCGCTAAAATCTGCGTGTGACTTTTTTTGATAATCCTTAACTTAATGACATTGAGGTAAAGCGAGAGGTTATTCAAAAAGCTTTCAATTTTAATTATTAAAATCATTATTTTACTCTGTACCTTAAACACTTAGCGTCTTTTTAACCTTTTAAAAATCATTATTACTCATTTTTGAAATGCTCCATCACAATCCTCTTCCTGTTTCTTGCAATCGGCAAAATAGTGTCCTTTACGGAGAGTTTGAAACCGTCAATATGTGTTATGTATTTTGCATTCACAATATAACAACGATGAATCTGTAAAAAGTCAGCATTGGAAAGCTCATCCATAATGCCTTTTAAGGTTTGATGAATGATGATTTTTTTACTGTTCTCTGTATATATTTCAATATAATTCTGCATACTTTTGATATACATTATTTGTCTTGGATGCACTTTTACTGTCGTTCCGTTTTCTTTAAAAAACAAAGGTTTCGAAATCAACTCCTGCTGATACATTAAATCATACAGTTTTTTGGCTTTAAAAACCGCGGCTTTAAAGTCTTCAAAAAAGATCGGCTTTAACAAATAGTCTACAGCATTTACCTTATAGCCTTTGAGGGCATACTCCGAATAGGCCGTTGTGAAAATAATCATCGAAGGTTTGTCTGCAATTCGTTTTGCAAATTCCAGTCCGTTAAGCAATGGCATTTCTATATCCAGAAAGATCAGGTCAATGGTATCTGTTTTTAGTTTTTCGAGAGCCAGATGTGCATTAGAAAATACCCCTTCATTACTTAGAAAATCAATCTCTTTTATAAAAGAATCCAGACCTTCTCTGGCAATTCTTTCGTCGTCAATTACGATACATTTCATGCGTTGGTCAAGTTTAATTTAAGGCTTACACTATAAGAGTCCGCTTCAGAAACAAACTCTAAATCATAATTATCTTTATAGGAAAGTTCTAATCTTTTCTTAGCATAAGTCAACCCTACTCCCGCCTTCTTGCGATTTAACACTTCTGAATCGAATGAATTTTTTATCTTCAAAAACAATTGATTTTCCTCTTTTAGAAAAACATGCAGTTCTATGTAGTTCTTTTTTTCGGTGAAAGAAGAAACGTGTTTAAACGCATTTTCTACAAATGTCGATAAGAGAAAAGGAATTACCAAAAGTGTATTTTCGGGTATCTCCCATTGACAGGAAATCTCAAGATCTTCTCCCGAGCGGCCTTTTTCTAACTCAAAATAATGTTTTAGAAAAGTAATCTCGCTGTCTAATCTGATCCATTTATTTTGAGATTCGTAGACGTAATAGCGTAATATTTTACTGTAGGCTGACAACAATTCTAAGGCTTCATCCTGATCCTTACGAATCAAAAACTGAAGATTATTGAGTATGTTAAAGGTGAAATGCGGGCTAAGTTGGGTTCTTAAATGATCGATTTCCATTTCCAGCACACTATTTCTTAGTTCCTGATGTCTTTTCTCTGCGACGACATTCTTTCGAAACATTTCGATAGAATAACACATACCCGAAACTAAGATACTGGCCATAAACGTTCCGCAAAACATAGAGATCATATCGTTTTTCGTATAAACAGCTTCAGGCATCATAAAGCGAATTATTAAATAACATTCTATTGTAATAAAAAAGGCCGTGATGGAACTAATAAAAAGTACCGAAAACACGAATTTTCCCGTATCATGTGTTTCCATATATTTTCTTATAAATACATTCAGAAAACATACATGCAAACGCAGGGTCAGCACATTAAAACCTGCAGTTAAAAAAGCACACGGAAAACTAAATTTTGGAATACCGGAAAGCATTAACTGCAAAAAAATAACAAGGAATAAAAAGATCCAAAAAAGAAGGCTGATTCTTTTGATTGTAAACATACTGATAAAGTTTGATTGTAAATTTAATGCATTTTCTATCATATCAAGAACCACTGGTCAACAAATGCAAGCCATTGGTCAAAACCAAAAAAAAACTTTTAACTCTTGGAATAGTTTTGCCCTGTCAAATAAAAAAATTAAATCATGAGAACATCTTCCTTACTTACTTTGTTAGTTTTACTAATGGGAATCACGCAGGCTAAAGCACAAATATCTATTCAAACCGAATATATTGGGGAATCACGCTACGGCGATGAAGAGAATAACAATATTGGAAACGGTAAAGGATCCGCAATCGTTTATCAGGCCACTGCCAATATTCCGATTTCAATGAAAACGAACAAAGACAATCTTCCTGTTGTTTGGGGCGTATCCCTAGCGGGTGCTTACGCTTCTTTGGACAATAAAAATTTTACCGAAGAACTTGTTGTATCTGATATTGTGAATGCATCCTTTTCGTTGTATAATATGCGTCCGATTAGCAAAAAATGGAGTCTTCTGACAGCAGTTGGAGCGGGCGTATTTACAGATCAGACTCAAATTTCTAAAATGGGCGCCAGAAATATTCTTGGAAACGCGGGTGTCATTTTTATCAAAAAAATCAATTCTAAATTAGATCTGGGTGGTGGACTTGCTTTCAACAATTCATTTGGATTCCCTATGGTATTCCCGGCTTTATATCTTAGCTATAATTCTCCCGGGAGATACGTCTTTAATGTTTCGCTTTTAGATGGTGTACGAGCATCAGCAGGATATCAACTGACAGACTACTTTACACTAAGTATTGTTGGATTGATGAATGGGCAAATGGCACTTACTCAAAGAGCAGGAAAAGAGGTCATCTTTACCCATCAATATATGGTCGGAGGATTAAGACCGGAGTTTAAGATTAACAAACACATTACGATCCCTATTACAGTGGGAATTAGTGGTGCACGTCCTGCCTATTATGCAGAGAAATCTTTAAAAAGTATGTTTAGTACTAAGGATAAATTTCAGTTTAAATCTGCACCTTATGCTGCTGTACAAGTCAATTATAATTTTTAATGGCTTTATAAAGCGTTCAAATCTATGCATCAAATTCAAAAGTTGTAGGGAGTAAAAATCTCGCAGAGTCGCAAAATCGCAAAGTTTTAATGAGAAAGGGGAAAGCTTAAAAATAAGAAGAAAAAACTTAGCTGCTTGGCGACTTGGCGAGATCATCAAAGATAGAAGTCGGAAAACAGGAACTTAAAAAGCTCTGATGAAAAGTATAAGATCTGCTACTTCTAACAAAAGAGAATTTCTAAAAATTATTCCGCAACTGTTTTAAACTTAAAAAAATAAGGGCAGTATAGTCTTACTGCCCATCACCTTAAATTATCAGTAGTATTATGATTTCTTTTCTAACAGCACTTTTTACTTATTTACTTACGTCGCTTTCGGTTATTCCGAGTAATCCTTTAAACAATTCAATCCATTTTCCTGAATCGATTAATTTCCAGACACAAACGTCAAATAAGAATTAAATCACTTATTCATTAGTCACAATTGCCTATAAATGCGTTTCGTTATTGCGCTCTATTGATTTCTTCTTATTGCTCTTGTTATTATTTAGAATGCGATGTACAAAGCAAACTTACCGCTCCTAACAATGCAGCGGCCTCATTGTCATTCGAAACAGAAACCTGAACTTCGATACCGGCTTCTTTTACGCTTTTCGTAAAGGATGGCAAAAATAAAGCACCGGCATTGGCTATTTTACCTCCGATAATAATGTGATCTGCACTGAAATTTTGTATCCAAGGAATAACAATTGCTGCCAAATCAGTACCCATTTTTTCGAATACACTGATTGCTAATTGATCTCCTTTTATTGCCAAATTATACAATTCCAACCCGTTATTGCGTGTTGTACCGCTTAAAGCATGATAATGCGATAAAAGCCCGCGTACCGAAACATAGTCTTCGGCTATCCCTTCTTTATAGGGCAGATTGTATATTTCTCCGTCTAAGGGTACCAAATCTCCTGTGGTTACCGAAACTCCTTTGTCAATAAAACAAGCACCTAAGCCCGTACCCAGCGTAATTGCAATTACTTTTTTGGACAAGTTTTCTTTCTGCTTGAAAACCTCTCCTTTTCCAAAACAAACGGCATCATTTTCAAAAAGTATCGGAAAATCGGCGGAGAGACTAAGACTGTCCAAAAGCAGATTTCTAACATTCAATCCATAAAAATGTTCGTACTTGGATTGTCCTTTTATCCAGCAAACCCCTTCCTGATAATCAAACGGACCGGGCATACATACTGCTAAACCAGCCATACTTTCAATTTTAGAATTTTCTATGGCGGCAGAAATAGCTTTTTCCCAAATGGTCATAACCTGATCAACCGGTAAATTAGAGTCAAAAGATTCTTTTTGCAGAGAGTAGTCAATAACTTTCATCTCTGTTATATCGATAACTGCTGCTGTAATATGTGTCCCCCCTATATCTAGCCCAATGGCGTGTGGTGTATTCATTTTTCCTCGTTTAACTTGCTTCTTTAAATATTTTTATTCTTTAAAATTTGTGGATATTTGTTACTGGTGTGAACAATCATCTCGCCAAATAAGGTATTTGCCCAAGCAAACCATTTTCGGGTAAATTTTGCGACATCATCTTTATGAAAGGATTCATGCATAAATCCGGTATCTGCATTTGTTTTGACCAGATTGCTTATGCAGGCTTGTATTTCTTTCTCGTCAACACTTGTAATCGCTCTCAGCACAATACTCATCGGCCAAATTGTATCTACTCCTGTATGTGGACCCCCAATCCCCTCGCCTGCTTTTCCTTTGTAGAAAAAAGGATTGTTTTCTGAAAGCACCACTTTTCGGGTGTTAAGATATAAAGGATCGTTTGGTGCGATTGCTCCCAAATAAGGCAAAGACAATAAAGAAGGAACGTTGGCATCGTCCATCATGTGAAAACTACCGTAGCCGTTCACTTCAAAAGCAATAATTTTTCCGAATTTCGGATGGTCTATAATTCCGTTTTCCTTTAATCCTTTTTTTACCTGCTCTCTTAATTCTTTTACTTTAGCCACTAAATCAGTGTCTTTTAGTGCCGGCAAAGAGAATATCTCGATCAGATAACCCAATATTTCAATCGCAAACATATTGCTTGGAATTAAATAAGGCAACAAAGTACAATCGTCACTTGGTCTGAAAGTTGACACAATCAACCCACAAGGTTTTACCGGATAACCGTAGCCTGCTAATGGAACCCCATCTGTGGCCCAGGCCGTCTGACGCTGAAAACTATATGGTCCTCCTTTTCCGTCTAAACGTTGTTGTTCTTTGAAAGTTTGCAGTATCAATAACATCGCTTTTTTCCATTGGTCGTCGAACAAACTGATGTCTCCGGTTTCTTTCCAATAGCCATGCGCCAATCGAACGGGATAACACAAACTGTCAATCTCCCATTTTCTTTCGTGAATACCGGGCTGCATTTTAGTCAGGTCGTTTTTCCATTCGCTTTCTTTAGTAAAATCTTTATAAAAAGCATTGGCATACGGATCTAATAGGATGCATTTTGCCTGACGATTGATTACTCCTTTGACCAACTCGGCCAACTTAGGATCTTCTTTTACAAACGGAATATAAGGCCAGATTTGCGCTGTACTGTCTCGCAACCACATGGCGTCAATGTCACCTGTAATTACATAGGTATCTGGTTTTCCGTCAATGATTTCAAAATCGACTGTGGTATCTAATGTATTGGGAAAGCAGTTTTCAAACAACCAAGCCAATTCGGGATTTGCGATTTGTTTTTTAATTCTGACAATTGCCGCTTCGACAGCTTCACTGGTAAATTTTCTTTCTGCTAACGGAGGTCTTTTACTCACAAAATCTTTAACCGTAAACTGAAAATCATCCGAATTTAGTCCAAAAGCATTTGCTTGAATGGCCAATAGTCCAGCTGAAAAAATTCCTGTATTTTTTATAAATTTTCTACGTGATTGCATAAATTTTATTTTGAAGTTGAATAAGAATAGGGATACGCTCCGGCGGTTGTGCCTCTTTGTAAATTAGGAGAACTGCTCATCTCAAAGTTTAATTCTCCACCTTTCAATACATCAAAGTGATTGATGTAATTTTTTGTGTAGGTTGTATTGTCCCATTTTAATTCGTTTACATATTTATTGTTTGCCGAATTACCTGGAGCTTCTATAATAAGCTGTTTTCCGTTTTCTAACTGTAAGGTTGTTTTCTTGAATAAGGGTGCACCAAGAACATATTCTTCTGTACCAGGGCATACCGGATAAAATCCCATTGCCGAGAAAATGTACCAGGCCGAAGTTTGTCCGTTGTCTTCATCACCACAATAACCATCCGGAGTTGGTTTATACAAACGATTCATGACTTCTCTGGACCAGTATTGGGTTTTCCAAGGTTCTCCGGCATAATTGTACAGGTAAATCATGTGTTGAATTGGTTGATTTCCGTGTGCATATTGTCCCATATTCATAATTTGCATTTCACGAATTTCATGGATTACCGATCCGTAATAACTATCATCGAAAACCGGAGGTGTAGTGAATACTTCATCCAGCTTGGCTGTAAAAGATTTTGCCCCTCCCATGAGATCAATTAAACCTTGAACATCATGAAATACACTCCAGCTGTAATGCCAACTGTTGCCTTCGGTAAAAGCATCTCCCCATTTAAACGGATTGAAATTCGCCGGAAAACTTCCGTCTTTGTTTCTTCCGCTCATTAATCCGATAGCCGGATTGTACAGGTTCTTATAATTCATCATTCGTTTTTCGAGTAACTTAATCTCTTTCTTCGGGCGATTTAATGCTTGCGCTAATTTCCAGATCGCAAAATCATCATAGGCATATTCCAGTGTTCTGGCGGCATTTTCATTAATTTTCACATCGTAAGGAACGTAACCTAAAGTATTGTAATAGTTCACGCCTTTTCTTCCTACTGCATCCATTGGACCTTCATTATTGGCACCATGCAATAAAGCTTCGTACAGTGTATTGATATCATAACCTCGCAATCCTTTCATATAAGCATCCGAAACTACAGAAGCTGAATTGTTTCCAACCATCACATTTCTAAAACCGGGACTGGACCATTCCGGCAAAAAACCGCCTTCTTTATAATCGTTTAGCAAACCTTCCTGCATTTCTTTGTTTATAGAAGGATATACTAAATTTAACAAAGGGTATAAGGCGCGAAAAGTGTCCCAGAATCCGGTTCCTGCAAACATATAACCCGGTACAACTTTTCCGTTGTAGGGGCTGTAGTGCACTGTTTTTCCTTCTGCGTCAATTTCATATTGTTTTTGAGGAAAACAAACTGTACGATACAAACAAGAGTAGAAAGTTCTTAATTGGTCTTCGTTGTTATCTTCTACTGTTATTTTTCCTAAAATTTTATTCCACTCTTTTTTAGATGCTGCTACGGTTTCATCAAAAGAAGCAGTGCCTAATTCGTTATTTAAATTCAATTCAGCCTGAGCTAAACTGATAAAAGAAGACGCCACTTTTACATTTACTTTTTCTCCTTTTTTAGTTTTAAAACCAACTACTGCACCTACGTGAGTTCCTGAAAATTCTAACTTCCCTTTTTCGAGTTTTTTTTCATTCCAAGTGGCATTAGTCAAAAAAGGTTTGTCGAACTGTAAAACAAAATAGTTCTTGAAATTCTCCGGAACACCCCCACTGTTGCGGGTTGTGTAACCAACAATTTTATTTTCGGATGGAATAATTTTAATATAAGAGCCTTTATCAAAAGCATCCACTACAATAGACGAATTTTCGTTATCCGGGAATGTAATCTGAAAATGAGCCGCTCTTTCTGTGGTGGTAATTTCTGTTGTAACATCATAGTCAGCCAGATAAACGCTGTAATAATACGGTTTTGAAACCTCTGCTTTATGACTGAACCAACTGGCACGTTCGTCTTCGGTAAAAGCTGATTTACCGGTAACCGGCATAATCGAGAATTGTCCGTAATCATTCATCCAAGGCGATGGCTGGTGGGTTTGTTTAAATCCTCTGATTTTTTCTGCTGTATAGGTATAAGCCCATCCGTCACCCATTTTTCCGGTTTGCGGTGTCCAGAAATTCATTCCCCAGGGTCTGCAAACCGCCGGATAAGTATTTCCGTTAGAAAGATTGGGTAAAGATTGGGTTCCCATTAAAGGATTTACATATTCTACAGGATCTAAGGTCTTCACCTGTGCGCTTACAAAAAGGCTGCATTGCACTAATCCTAAAAAAATTAAACTCTTTATTTTCATGGTAGTATTGTTAAATGTGAATTGTAATCTGTGAAATGTAGTTTGTAAAATGTAAGCTTTGGGCTCTATTTTTATATAACTGCAAGGGTTTTAATAACTTTGCAGGATTAGTTTGAACTGAAACTGCAAACTGCGACTGCGACTGTGACTATTGACCGTTATACCTAACAGGTTTTAAAAACCTGTTAGGAACGTTTATTTACATAGGTCTGTCTTCTTTATTTACTCCAAAAGTTGGTGAAGGCTTGTTGCCCATGTACAATTTCAGTTCTCCTCCTTTTACGATCATATCGTGTGTGATGTACGATTTGGTATAAGGCTTTCCATTGTATTCCGCTTTTTGGATGTACATATTGATATTGCTGTTGTTTACGGCATTTAAAGTAAAGGAAATTCCTTCTTTATGATGAATTACGGCATTATTTACTAATGGACTTCCCAAAACATAAACTCCGTTGGCAGGATTAACAGAATAGAATCCCATCGCAGAAAAAACATACCAAGCCGACATCTGACCTAAATCTTCATTACCACATAAACCATCGGGTTTGGTTGAATAAAATTTATCATCGATTTCACGAATTAATTTTGCTGTTTTCCAAGGTTGTCCGGCGTAGGCATACAAATACGGAATATGGTGATTGGGCTCATTTCCTTGTGCATATTGTCCGATTAGACCACTGATGTCGGGAGAAATTTCTTCGCCCTCTACTTTATCTGTAATTAAAAACAAAGAATCTAACTTATCTAAAAACTGTTTTTCGCTGCCAAATAAATCGATCAAACCATAAGGATCCTGAGGAACTAACCAGGTATATTGCCAGGCATTTCCTTCTACATAATCATCCTTGCGATGTGCTGAGGAGAGCGGATTAAAAGGCGTTCTCCAATTTCCATCTGTTAATTTACCTCTCATAAATGTGGTTTCTTTATCGAAATAAAGTTGGTACAAATTGGCTCTTTTGGTAAAATAAACATAGTCTTCTGTTTTGTTTAGTGCCTTTGCCATTTGTGCCACACAGTAATCATCGATGGCATATTCTAAAGCATTTCCAACAGATTCTAACATTTTATCTGCGGGAATATATTCCAATTTCTGGACGTAATCCATCCCGTCGCGTGTTTGCATGGCAGTTTTTCTAATGGCTTCGTAAGCCAATGCTGTATCGTAGTCTCTGTATCCTTTGAGATAAGCGTCTGCAATTACCGCTATGGAATGATTCCCATTCATTGTATTGGTTTCATTCCCCATTAAATGCCAAACCGGTAGTCTGCCTTGTTGTTTATAAATAGCTAAGAACGATTTAACAATATCGTTAATCTTATCCGGTTGTGTAATGGTATACAAAGGGTGCAAAGCACGGTACGTATCCCAAAGTGAGAAAGTCGTGTAATTGGTAAAATTGGCTTTTTCGTATACTTTTTTATCGGTTCCGCGGTAATCTCCGTTGACATCATTAAAAATGGACGGTGCAAACATGGTGTGATACAATGCCGTATAAAAAACTTTCATGGTTTTATCGTCTGCTTTTATCTGAATCTTATGCAGTTCCTTATTCCATTTGTCATTTGCTTCTTTTACTACTTGATCAAAATCCCAATTTGGAATCTCTGCTTTTATATTGGCAGCAGCATTTTCGTAACTCACAGGAGAAATTCCCACTTTTACCAAAACCTGTTTGTTTTTTAAGCTATTAAAATCTAGTATGGCTTTCATTTTCAAACCTTCGCCTTCATTTCCTTTTACAGGCGAAATGCTGTCATACAAAGTAACAGCCGCCATTGGCTCTGAAAATTCGATTGTAAAATAAATGCGCTGATCATTGGCCCAGCCTTTAGAATAACGATATCCTACAAGTGTCGTTTCGTTTATTTTCTTTATGAATGTTTTAACCGGTTTGTCCCATCCGATTCCGTCCGCAAGGTCCAGTAACACGTGTGAATCGGTAGCGGAATCAAAAGTATATTTATGAAAACCTACTCTTTCGCTGGCGGTTAGTTCTGCTTTGATTTTGTATTTGTCTAATAAAACACTGTAATATCCCGGTTTGCTTACTTCATTTTTGTGTGAGAAATACGAACCGTAACCGTTTACCATGTCTTCTTTTGTTCCTTTGGTAAGGGCAACTTTACCGGATACGGGAAGCAAAAGAATATCGTTTAAATCTCCAATTCCTGTTCCGCTCAAATGGGTATGTGTAAAACCTAAAATCGTATTACTCGCATAGTTGTAACCACTGCACCAATCCCAGCCTTCAAAAACATTTACCGGTCCTAACTGTACCGCCCCAAAAGGAACATTAGCTCCAACAAATACGTGCCCATGACCTGCAGATCCTATGAGAGGATTCACATAACCGGTATAATCAGTGGGGTGATTGGTGGTTTTATTTTTAATTTCTTGTGCGAATGCCGATAAATTAATCAGCATCATTATTGAAAAAACAATGTGTTGGTATCTTTTATTCATTTTTATTTGTTTTTTGGTTGGCACGTTCCGTAGAGACGCACTGCTGTGCGTCTCTACCGTGTGCGTCTCTACCGTGTATGTGGAGACGCTGCTGTGCGTCTCTACATTATTTGTATTTTTTCAAAACATCGTATAAAGAAACAACCTTAATATCGGGATTTGCTATTTTACCTTCAAATGAAAGCGTTTTCTCTTCTCCGGCGGTCAGGTCTATATAATTATCACTCCATTTTCCGGTGTATCCTTTTACAGAAATATATACATATTTTGCTGCTTTTGTCGCTTTTAAAACCACCTTATTTCCTTTGATCTGCCAACTTATTTTGGGGTCCTCCAACTGCAAGTCAATCGGACGGGTCAGATCAATTTGAGGCGTGATATCATCCCTATAAGCTTCGCGCATGGCATACCAGGCTGCTTTGGGTTGGCGGTTGTAATAATCGGTCACACTCCAACTTGCCACCGGCCAGCAATCGTTGAGCTGCCAAACTAAAGTTCCCATATTGTAAGGGGCTTTAGAACGATGAATGCCTATAATATTTTTAAGAGAATAATACTGTAAACATTGGGTCAGATAGGTATAATCTTCCACGTTCATCTTTTTTATTTTAGTGGAGTCTATAAAATACCGGTTTAAATAGGAATCTAATTTTATAAAACCTTTCCCTGCTTTTTGATGGGCTTGTAAAATGTCTGAATACAAATATCGGTCTTCCGGTAACGTAAAGGCTTCTATAGACGAATAGTTGGGCATGGCCTGCATGCCATATTCACTCACAAAACGACCTGTTTTATTCTTTACGACTTCAACATCTTCCAGTCCCCACCAAGTTCCCCAGTAATGACTGTCTCCTTCGGTAATACTTTTTTCTTTAGACCAATGAAATAAAGGTGAAGAACTAATATAAGGGCGCTTATTGTCTACTTCTTTTACCCATTTCGGAATACTGTCCTGAAACAACCGAACATAATCGTGCCACAAACGGATGGAATCTTTTTTCGACATGTTCATACTTTTTTGCCATCCCCAGTTTTTAAAGGCTTCATCGGCTTCGTTGTTACCGCACCATAAAACGATACTTGGATGGTGGCGCAAACGCTTCACTTGGTATTTCACCTCTTCTTTTACATTGTCAAAAAAGGCTTTGTCGCCCGGAACCATTGTACCGGCAAACATAAAATCCTGCCAGACATAAATTCCATTCTTATCGCATAAATCATAAAAATAGTCGTCTTCATAAATTCCGCCACCCCAAACACGAAGCATATTCATATTGGCGTCTTTTGCCATCGCAATTACCTTTTCGTACTCTTTTTTGGTTACTCTGGAAAGAAAAGCATCAGAAGGAATATAATTGGCTCCTTTCATGTATACCGGTTTGCCATCAATTTTGAAGTAAAATGACTTACCTAGACTATCGGGCTGTTGTACCAATTCGATTTTACGGTTTAGTACATACGGTTTCTCCGCCTCTTTTTTATCGTAGGCTTCTAATCGTGGGGTTTTCCATATTCCGCAGGTTGTGAATTTTGGTCCCCAATCCCATCCAAAATGATATTGTGCTTTACGAACATAGGCACGAGGATTATCGGGAATTACAAAAGGCAGGTCTTTTTTAGCAAGAGAATCAACCACATTTTGTGCGGACTGAAATACAATCACCAAATCATTGTTTCCTGACTTTAGCACCTTTTTGACGTCTACACGCCATTGACGAAACATATTGTCGGCTTTAAGAACCAACTGATTGTTAAGGTAAACGGTGGCATAAGTATCCAATCCGTCAAAAACCAGTTCGGTGTTTTTCTTTTTTAGCGTTGCTGCAGCTACCTGAAAAGTCGTTTTGTACTCCCAGTTTTTGCGTTCCACCCATACTACTTTCTTTTCATTGTCCCGGTAAAATGGGTCAGGGATTGTTTTATTATTCAACAAATCGGTATGTATCTCTCCGGGAACAGTCGCCGGATACCATTTTTGTGTTTTTTCTTCACGATACTTCCAATCCTTTTTTAAATCAATATTCTGAGCAGTAACTACCGATGAAAAGTGCATAAGACCAAGGCAGATTACGCTGTAAAAGTGCTTTTTTAAATTCATTTTATTTCGGAATAAATTAATAGTATATGAATTTTTAATTATTGGCAGTAGGAGAAGGAATAAAGCGCTACACCATTATCCCTCCTCATTAGGGGTACATGTCAACGAATAACTAACAAAATATTCAGAAATCATTTTCCTATACTGCGCATAATTTAACGGGAATTTGTACTACAATTTAATCAATTTAACTGTAGTAACAGTATATTAAATCAACTTATTAACAGTTCTAAAAGCTATTCTTTTTGGTGCTGTGATTGCTATAAGTGTATTAAAAAAGAATCCCCTTTTTTTCAGCAAAAGCAATTTTAGCGGCTGCGAAAAAAAAGACATTAGAGCAATACATCCAATCCATACCATAAGAATTCTATTTGAAACTTATCAATAAACGATTTAAAGATAAGCCGGGTAAAAGGAAATTACCCGACTTATTCTAACAAACCAACCAATATATATTTTAAACTATTTGTCCCACCAGATTCTGGTTGTCATAACATCAAGCCCCTGACGTTGAATTGCTGCCTTGTAATTGTCAGCATTTGTTATCAACTCCGACTGGTCGTAAACTAATCTTCTTGGAATAGTACCTTGAGTTTCTCCATTTACATCATTAACAGGAACCAATGCCGGATAACCTGTTCTTCTGTACTCAGAAAAAGCTTCAAAACCATTAAACAATAGAACAATCCATTTTTGACCAATAATTTGCTCTATTTTTTGCGCTTCTGTCCCAGCAGATTTAAAAGGGAAAGCAGCGATATATGCATTGTATTCTGTAGTTGAAACTGCCGGTACTTTATCTCCAAAAATAGTCAGAATCTCCATGGCAGCTTTTACTCCGTCTTCGTAGTGTTTTTGAGCTGTTCCGCCAACACTCCACCCTTTAACTGCTGCTTCTGCCAATATAAATTCTACTTCGGCATACGACAAAATTAAAGTTGGTGCATCTAAACGCAATACTGTTGAAGTATTCGGGTCTGAAAAAAGCTTTTTATCCCCACCCGGAAATTCTTTAGCATCATTAGCAAGACCTTGCTGACTTGCAGGAGAATTATCTCCGGTTGCTTCCAATTTGGCATAAATTCTTAAACGCGGATCATTTGTATTTTTCAATGCGTCTATGAAAGTTTTGCTGTATTTAATGTTTGCTTCTCCTCCGTTCAAGTCATTTCTAACCCATGAAGAAGTAATTGGATTCGTTTTAACACCTGGAGGGCCTGCATCATGTTTTAGTACAACACTGTCATTATTTGAAGTAAAAACACCTTTTGCAGCTGCTTTTTCAACAAATTCTCTGGCTTTCGCAGGGTTTACTTTAGACAAACGCATGGCGACTCTCAACATTAATGAATTGGCTAATTTTTTCCATCTTGCCACATCACTTTGATAATACAAATCGGCATTACCAACAAATGGTTTATTCGCATCTAAAGCTGTTCCTGCTTCGTCTAATTCTTTTAAAAGATCATTGTAAATTGCTTCTTGCGTATCGTATTTTGGCGAAAAGATATTTCCGTTATATCCTTTTCCGGCTTCGAAATAAGGAATCTCACCATAAGTATCGGTCAATTTCTGAAACATCAATACTTTCATGATTCTGCAAGCTTGGATCATATTAGAGTTTTCAGGCGTATTTTCTAATACTGATAACAATTGCATGATCTGATTCAATCCTTTTCCATACGATTCTCCAAAAAGAGAACCCGAATATTCGGGAGAATAGGTATATTTTGATCCTGGCCCACCCAATGAAGAAAAATGCTGTACAATTTGTGCTGCATAAGCATTGTTCCCTCTTGTATTAGAAAAATCTTGTCCGTCTACATAAATTTCAGCCAGGGTAAACATTGATTTTACCGCAGGTTTTGTCAAGGCATTTGGGTTGGTATTCATTTCCTCAAATCCTTTGTCGCATGATGTTAATACCAATGTACTAGCTACTGCAACGCAAAATATTTTTATATATTTATTTTTCATTTTTTACTTTTTAGTATTAGAATTTAACATTAAGCGTTACACCGTAATTTCTTGTCAAAGGCATAGATGCTCTTTCAAGTCCTTGTGCATTACTGTTAGAATAGTTAGATTCCGGATCAATGTTCGGAACTTTATCATAGATCGTCCATAAATTATGAGCAGAGAAAGCTAAACTAATGGATTGAAATGGTGATTTCTTGATAAAAGAGCTTGGAAAATTATAACTAAAAGAAATTGCTCTAAGCTTTACAAAATCAGCATCGTATACAAAGTTTGAGGTTACATCACTATAACTTCTCCAGTAATCGTATGCAGATACTTGTTTGTTAACCGGATTACCATTTACATCTGTACCCGATACGGCAACTCCTCCTTCACGACCTTCAAGTGTGCTTTGAGCTAATCCGTAACGTGTTCCCAATTGGTTAGTCGCCGAATAAATTTCTCCTCCAAATTTAGCATCTACAAAAACAGATAATGTGAAGTTTTTATAGGTAAAATCATTTGAAAGCCCCATTGAAGTTGGTGCTACTCCTTGTCCAGCAATAATTAAATCACCTCTCAAAAATTTACCATCAGTTCCTAATACGATGTTTCCGTTTTTGTCTCTTAAATAATCATATGCTTTGATTACTCCGAAAGGCTGTCCTTTTTCTAAAACTACAGAA
The DNA here is from genome assembly GCF_001027725.1 of Flavobacterium sp. ABG. Classification (NCBI taxonomy): domain Bacteria; kingdom Pseudomonadati; phylum Bacteroidota; class Flavobacteriia; order Flavobacteriales; family Flavobacteriaceae; genus Flavobacterium; species Flavobacterium sp. ABG. Next base: position 142,432 of record NZ_LEKS01000008.1, on the reverse strand, counting down.
GCTCTTGAGTCTCTGTTTCCTTCCAATGATTTGGTGTTAATCTTATCAGAAAGACTAATAACCTCACTGTCATTATAAGCAAAATTATATCCAACACTCCAAGAAAAACTTGGCGTTTTAATCGCTTTTACGTTGATTGCAAACTCCACCCCTTTGTTCAGGATTTGTCCCACATTAATTTTGGTTGTTCTGTATCCTGCTGCCTGAGAAATGTCTGCATCAGCAATATCTTTAGTCGTTTTTTTGCTGTAGAAAGTCAAATCTGTACTTACTCTGTTATTGAAAAATGTATTTTCAAAACCAAATTCAATTGTACTTACATTATAAGGCTTTAAGTTTCTATTTGGAACAGTCTCCCCGTTAACACCTAAAATCGGTTGTCCTTGCGAATCGGTTTGTCCGTCCGGTGTTGTATACGTTAAGTCTAAGGCGTAGGCATCCTGCAATCCACCTCCTACATTACCCCAACCTGCTCTAAGCTTACCATAAGACATCCACTCCGGTAATTTTATCACTTCAGAATAAATAAAACTGGTACTTACTGATGGGTAAAAAATACTATTGTCTTTTGGATCTAAAGTAGAAAACCAATCTCGACGACCTGTTAAACTAACATATAAAAAATCTTTGTATCCCAAATCTGCCGAGTAAAAAAGAGAGTTCACTTCACGTTCAGAAAACAATTTTTCTGTTTTGTCCGGTTGTGTATTTCCATAGAAATATTCAAATGGTACAATAAAGTTATTTCCTTTCATTTTAATACCGCTGTATCTGTTATGTTGACGGTTAGCACCAACAAAAGCATCTAGTGACAGATTTTTAACGATGTCTCCTCTATAACCTAAAAAACCGGAGGCATTAACTTCTGAACGATTTTCAATTCTGTTTTCATAAGATCCTCCAGGATTGTAATTGATTCCTGTTGGCTCAATTTCAGTATATTCATAATTAATATCATCAACACCGATAACCGCTTTTGCATAAAATTTGTCTGTAATATTATACGTTACTTTTGTCGAACCGATAAAACGTTTTCTAAGATCTTCGTTTAAAGGCTGTTCTGTAGTATAATATGGATTGGTATGATACACATTCGCACCAAAATAATCTGCTTCACCTCCATTTTGATCGTACGCATTTTTAAGCCATCTGATGTCTGTTCCCGGAGTCAGGAAAACAGTCGGGAAAGAAGGATTTCTTGGAGAATCGTTCAAGTAAGGTCTGTTATCACTCTTCTCTGAGATATACTGTGCATTTGCCTCTACATTGATCTTCTTATTTGGAGACGAGTTTAAACTCAAAGACAGGTTATTTCTACCAAAATCTGTTCCCGGTAAAATAGATTCGTCTTTTGTGTTTCCGAAAGATAATCTGAAATTAGTAGTTTCATTTCCACCCGAAATAGCTAGAGTATTACTGAAAGAAAATCCGGTTCTGTAGAAATTCTCCACATTGTTTTTTCCATAGGCTTTGTAAGGTCTTGTTGTACCATCGATGGAAAGTGAATTTGTTCCGTCGTATTTATCACCCCAGGCAAAATAGTACGAATCTCTTAGTTCCTGCAAATCGCTAAATCTCGTATAAACACCATTTACAGGAGCTCCTGCTCCGTATTGATCCTGCCAGTTCAAAAGACTTGCAGGCGTATTAAAAGTTGCACTTGAGCTAAAATCTACTCCTAAACCTGTTCCGTTTTTTCCTTTTTTAGTCGTAATTAAGATAACACCATTTGATCCTCTGTACCCGTAAAGAGCAGAAGCGGCACTACCTTTTAAAACCGACATCGAAGCAATATCATCCGGATTGAAAGAAGACATACCATCACCTTTATCGGCACCTCCCCACATTCCTGCATTTCCTTGCTGTGTATTGTCTATCGGAATACCATCTACCACATACAAAGGCTGGTTAAACCCTGAAGCTGAAGTAGCACCACGAATCACCACACGACTGGAACCTGAAGGTCCCGTAACCGGTGCAGAAACGTTAACCCCTGCAATTTTCCCCTGAAGGGCATTACCTAAGTTAATTTCTTTGTTTTTTGTCAGTTCATCCCCTTTTAATTCTCCAACGGCATATCCTATACTTTTCTTTTGTTTTTTAACACCGAAAGAAGTAATTACCACCTCATTTAATTCCTGATTGCTCTCTGACAATACAACAGAAATTTTGCTTTCATTTTCTTGAAGTACCACTGATTTTGATACAAAACCTAAAGAAGTTATTTTTAAAGTAACTTTACCTTCAGGAACATTTAATTTAAACTGACCGTCAAAGTCAGTAATGGCATTAAACGGTTTTCCTTGTACTTCAACCGATGCACCAACAACTCCCTTGTTCTCTGCATCTACCACTATGCCTGTTATTAATCGATTTTGCGCAACAACACCTAAGCTGCTGAACAATATCATTCCTAACACTGCTAAAATTCGTTTCATAAGCATTTTTTTTGGTTTAATTGTTTTGATTATTGTTTGTTTCTAACGCGTTTGTTTTTAAATATTAATAAAAATTTTGAACTCCATTTCAAGAAAAAAAGCGGCAAGTTTAGCTCTCGGAATAGCCCGAAAAATAAAGCTGTACGGCTGTTTTTTCTATGTATCTCTTTCTCAAAAGAAGCAACTAAAAGCGATTCTTTTTGTTTACTAATTTTACTAAAACGATTTAGTAAAATGACTAAAAAAAAACTACTGCAATAATTTATCTTTTTCTTTTATTTTTAACTTCAAAAATTATAGGTTATCTAAACCGATTCTCTAACAATCAATGTACCTTTTTTAAGTACTTTCTCTACGGTAAAGGAATCAAAATCTGTCATCTGACTCATTAAGAGCTCAATCGATTTAATCCCAATATCATTTATGGGCTGCGCTACGACAGAAATGGTAGGCGTATGCAATTTAAAACTATCATGATCATCAAAACTGATCACCGAAAGATCATCCGGGATTCTGTACCCCATTCCTCTAAAGGCCTGAAGACCGGCAAGTCCCATATAGTTGGCCAAAAATAAAACACCGTCAATCTTGGGATTTTGCTGAAAAAAATGCGCAATCGAATCGATTCTGCTTTGTTCATCAGTATGGTAATCTAAGTGAAGCGTCAGAGCTTCATCATAAATCCCTTCTTCTTTCAGGGCATCTGTATAACCCTTTTCCCTTAATTTCATCTGAATCATTTCAGATTTAGTATTGACAACGGCAATATTTTTGCGTCCTTTATTTATTAGAAATTTCGTAGCTGAGTAAGAACCTTCATAGTTATCCATCACAACGTGACTTACTTCCTGATTGGCAAAATACCTATCGATTAAAACTACTGGCTTTTGCAATTTTAAAAGCAAATCAATACTTTTTTCTAAATTTTTTGTTGGTGTGATAATAAACCCCTCTACATTGGCCTGCAAAAGACTTTGCACTAATTCCTCACAACGTTGATCATCATCTCCGGTACTGCAATAAAAAACTCTGTAATCAATATTTTTTGCTTCGTCTTCTATTACCCTCGCTAAATCAGCAAAAAACTGATTGGAAATATCTTCTACAATAAGACCAATTGATCTCGTTTTTCCCGTTCTCAGACTACTGGCAATCATACTTGGTCGGTACTGAAGCTTTTCGGCAACCTCTTGAACTTTTTTTATAACAGCCGGACTAATTGCCATCTTCTCGCCTTTTCCGTTAATAACAAAAGATACAGTAGATATAGACACTTGGGCCTCGGTGGCAATATCTTTAATAGTGATTCTTCTCATTAACGTTTTTTATTAAATGGCTTTATAATGCTTTGGACAAATATATATAAATAGGGTTTACAAAATCGTTTTAGTAAAATATTTTTTAAACAAATCGTTATTTTAAAGCCAAATTAAAGTATAATAATCAGTAATTATAAAGTTTTTACCTATAATTCTCATTTTTAATTTTACAGAATATTCATCGTTTTTTAACTTTGTTTTTACCTCTGTTCCCCATAAAATAAAGAAAAGTTAAATTGGAGTTAAGTTCTTACTTTATCGCTGAAAAATTTATTTTGACAGCAGCCTTATTACTGTTTAATCCAAATAGATTTTGCACATATCTTCTTACTTAAATGTTTTTGCCTTCTGCTTTTTTAATACTAAAAACAAAAAAAGACAATCAAAGGATTGTCTTTTTTTAGTTTGGTTCTTTATAAAATCTGTTCGAAAATCTTCTTAAGTAAACGATCCCGAAAATCTTCTTTTTACAGTTAAACTTTATCTTTTGCTTTTGCCAATTGATTTACTCTCCACATTAAAAACACGGTACATAGTGTAATAACCGCAATTACATAGCCCAATATATCGTAGTTTTCTAAAGGAGACGTTTTGGTTTCCTGATGCACAATAAAACCTGCACAAACAGCTGCGATACCACCGGCAATCTGTTGTAGTGATGACGTTATAGACATATAAGCGCCACGGTCTTTCATCTCCGGAATAGCAGTGTTTAGTGTCGTTGCCGGAATCATACGGCTCATGATTCCCATAAACAGTACCATATTAATCACTACTACTTCCCACATAGGGATCGGGTTAAGATTGGTATAAATTAAAATCATAATTACCGAGATGACTGATCCAACTGCAAACAACTTAAATTTACTGACTTTATCGCTTAATTTCCCAACTAAAGGCATGATAAAAAGTACAGAAAGTCCCGTAAAGAAAAATACCAGTGGTAACTCCAGATGGCTGATATGAATGTTATTAACCAAAAAGGCTGTCCCAAAAGGCTGTAACATAAAACCTCCCACAGAAAGGAATGCAATGGCAGTAAAACCAACCTGATAATGTTTGTTACTTAAGGTATGCCAAAGGTGCAGAAAAGGACTTTTGTCTGATTGTAATTCCAAATGTTTTGTGATTGGTTGCATTTGTGTTATAATTGCTGCAAGAATCAATAGTCCCAAAACTGCAATCATAATAAAGGCGGAATGCCATCCCCAGTTATTGGCAAAATAGAGTCCGACCGGTATTCCCAAAATCTGACTGGTTGCAAAGGCCATTTGTATAAAACCCATCACCCTGCCTCTTTGATGAATTACAAACAGATCCGTCACAATTGCTAGTGAAACAGAACCGATTACACCTCCAAAAAGTCCTGTCACGATTCTCGCCAAAAGTAACATCTCGTAAGTTGAGGCCAGCGCACAGAAAACGGTACCTATAATGAATCCCGTATAAAAGAAAATCAGTAATTTTTTTCGGTCAAATTTATCTGCAAAACCTGCCGCAAGTAATCCCGAAATTCCGGCACTAAAAGCATATCCGGAAACTGCAAAACCGAACTTTGAGGGTGTCATATCAAGTGTTTTCATCAGAATATCCCCTAACGGAGAGATCACCATAAAATCAAGTATAACAGTAAATTGTAAAAGCGCCAATATGGCAATAATAATTTTTTGATGTGTGGTAAAAGCAGGAGCTTCTATAGTATTTTTTTCCATTTTAACAGGTTGTTCTTTAGGTTAAGGCAAGTCCTGGCACTCATAGCCAAGTCTTTTAATGATACTCTTTATTGTATCCGGATTAAGGGTTTCTGACACGATGCGAAGCACGCAATCAATATCTTCGTAATCGATACTCCATTGCTGTATCCCCAAATGATTATCTAGTGTTTCAGATAAAGTAGCTGCTGAGCTAATTTTATCAATATTTGTTTTAAAAACATGTACTGTGTTTAAATCTGTTTCCATAATTTTTCATGGTTTTAAAGCTTTTATGGTTGCGGTAAAAGCTTCTTTCATCATTGTATCGGTAAGAACAAACGGCTTCCCTCCCAAACTCTTACCCTCAGTATGGAAGTTCAACAAAGTATATAATGGTCCATAGGCAATTGCCCAAAAAACTTCAAACGACATTGGAATAAGTTCATTATTACGCAAACTATTATCAATAAACTGTTTCATTATCATTCTGAAATCTGAGAATTTGGTGGTAGAATTCAATATTATTTCCCCATGTGGCGAGTGTTTAATGATCTCAAAAAAAGCAACTTGCTTGGGATATTTCATGGTAAAACCAGCCCTGTTTACCCATTGTATCCACAATCCTTCTTCAAAAGACATTTCAGGTGAGAAGTCTTTAATTGTACTTGAAAAAAAATCAATCGCAACGGTTGCCCCTATTTTCTGAATTAAATCATCTTTGTCCTTGTAGTAAATATATAATGTCGCTACCGAAATATTGCAGGCTTTTGCAAGCTTGTTCATACTGAAACCCTGAAATCCATCCTGCACGATTTGATCTATTGCTCTTGCAACAACCAGTTTTTCTTTATCAATATCTCTTATTCTCATGCCATTTTTTCAGCAAAGATAAAATAATAAGTGAATGAACGTTCTTTTATTTAAACATTTTTTTTCCAAAGCCTTAACTATCAATTTTGAAAGCTCTTTTAACAAAAAAAATAGTGCTGCATAAAACTCATGTGGGCACTCTTAAATCCTGAACCCTAATAAAAGCAAGCCTTGCGAAATAATTTTTAATTTATTGCTTCAAAATTGCAGTAGAGCTATTATAATTCCGTTATTTTGCCGGCAAATAAATTAAACCTATTATTCTTAATTATTTAATTACAAGCCTATAGAAATTATTTAAGCAACATACTACAAAACCCCACATTTAACCCCAAAATTTTAACGACAATGAAACCTACTTTTTCCAGAAGTCTATTCACAATAGGCTCCTTATTTTTAGCCATTACGCTACAGACAAGTTGTAGCGACAGTGAGCCAGATGCTTATGAACCGCATTATTTAGCCCAAATTGATGCAGAGAAACTACCTGCTGCGAATCATCCGATGATCATGTTTGCAGATAATGAAGATCCGGCAAGAATGTACGACAAAAAAGACCGATGGTTTAGAGTGAATCAACCTTTACAGATCATACAAAAAGGAAAGGACTCTATACAACTATCTCTTTATTCACCGGTTGGTCTTAAAGATGTGGTGGTCTATGCCAAATTACCGAATTACAGCAAACGTTTTGCACTGTATCATTTTACACAAATTCCTGCTTTTCATCGCTCTGTTCACCAAATTCCATTGGTAGCGGCCAAAAATGATTATCAATTAGAAGACGGAAAAACCGTTACTATCGACAAAATAGATGGATTCTCATCCGGAGGCATTGAATTTTCAATCGAATCCTCTGATCCTTTATTCGCAAAATTCAAGAAAATTAAATCTTCACAATTGGTTCAGTTTCACGACGGGTATCATATCGAAGAACTTGGGAAGTTTTTACCAATGAATCCGGTATTAGCCAAGGAAGCTATTACCATGATCATTAACTACTCTTATGCGTTGAGTCATCCTATTTATTATAAAACACATAATAACTTTGATGTTTATAAAAAAGAACAAGCTGCACTTGCCGGAACAGCCGTAGTGGGCGCTACAGACTGGCATGGCAATACTGCGGATGCAAATGGCCAGTACGACTATTTTACAAAAGCCGAAATTGAGAAGCGTTACTGGGACTATGTTGACGGAAGAACGCTCTACATGGCAATGGTTGGTGGTGATGCTGCATGGGGCGGCGGAGCACTGGCTTCACAATACGAAGGCGGATACGTAACAGGACACTGGAACGGAGAAATGTCGCTTTGGTCTCATGAATATTCGCACCACACCGGTTACAATCATGACAGTAATTTTGCCAATAGTGGCGAAGGTGGTGGACAACAGGAAATGCTGACGCAGTTTTACAAATACTTGATTTACTTAGACGATCTTCCATTTACGGATCCTGATATATTAAAAACCTACACTAAAACACAGTATCTGAAAGGAACTTATAAAAAACCGGTTTTTAAAATCGATCCAAAAAATACATTTTTATTAAAATATAAAGGAGAAGGAAAATGGAACTAACAAGACTATTCAATATACCTAAACTGGTTTTCGTACTGCTTTTAGCATTAACAAGTTGTAACGATAAAGATGAAAATAATGCCCCTACAGACTACTCCTATTATTATCCAACAGAAAAGGCAACGATAACTGCCAAACAAATTGGAGACGGAACCGGAGCTTTAGATCCAAGAGGAATAACTATTGCCAACGGTAAATTATACGTTTGCAACGGTGATGTTCTTGAAATTTTTGATGCAAAAAGCCTGAAATACATCAAATCTCTAACGACTTATACCAAAGGGACTACGACGATTCCTTTTACCAACCTTTCTTCTGTTTCTGTTGACAATAACAGAATTTATTTAGGAAGTGTTGATTCACGTCTTTTTGTATTAGACGAAAACACTAATCTGGGAATCAATACGGTTGGTAACGGTCAATGGTGGAACACTTTTGTTCACGTTTTTGGAGTTACAGTAAAGGACGGATTGGTTTTTGTAAAAGAAAAACACGCCTCTATAAAAGTTTTTGAGACCTCTCAAATTACAGAAAGTAGTAATTGGAACCTTACTCCTATTGCAAAACTAAACACCCTAAGCGGTTTTGATGAAATGTATTCTATGGATGTGGCGGGTGGAAATCTGGTTGTTGCCGGAAGAGATTCCAAAGCCTATTTGCTTTACAATATTGCAGCTATTCGCGCCAATGCAGCAGCTTCTCTTGTTACACCGTTACAGCCTTCGGCAAAGCCAATTTCGAAGAGCGAACCAACAACAGTATCTTTAGGTGCTGATTGGGCCATAACTTCTGAGAATGTTGATTCGGTTGATTATCTAAGATTTTACCCAAAAGAAGAGTTTTTAAATCAAACCTATACGGCCAGAATAAATGCTACTGATATTATGGGGAAAAATTCTTTCGGTACGATTATGGGAATTACACAATTGGAGGATCGCATCTTCTTATCGGATAAGACCAACAAACAAATTAGAATACTTAAGCTAAAGAAATCTAACATTAGCGAACAAAAATAATAGTAAAAAGCTGCTTCAAAAAATTGAAGCAGCTTTTTTTTATTCAAACAAAGACTATATCTTTTTCACAAGTATTTCAATTAATGTGTGGCCGATTTCGAAAATACATTCATTATAACCACTCCCGAAACAATAAGTAGTATACCTATAATTGCCGGTAGATCCAGACTTTGCTTAAAAAGAATTACCGAAATAATAGCCGTCAACACAATCCCAAAACCTGCCCAGATCGCATAGGCAAACCCAAGTGGAATCGATTTTAAAGCGTGCGAAAAAAAGTAAAAACAAGTTACAAAAGCCACAACTGTTACAATACTTGGTACCAGTTTTGTAAATCCTTCTGATTTTTTCAGAAAGCTGGAACCCACAATTTCTAATATAATGGCTAAGCCCAAGAATACGTATTTCATTTTTTTTGATTTTAAAGTACAAAGAAAGCGAACAATTCAAAACGCTTTTTTGATGTACATCAAAATCATCTATCTCTTTCTGATTCTGCTTAACGTTTCCTGAGTGACTCCAACATAAGAAGCTATGTGCCCTAAATTTATTCTTTGCAAAAGGTCGGGAAACTCCGCAATTAGGGACAGGTAGCGTTCTTCAGCAGCTTCTGTATGCAATGAATTGATTCTTTCCTCCAGAATAATACAAAGTTCTTCTGCCAGTTTTCTTCCAATAGTGTTGAGTTCCGGATAGGTTTTATAAAGTTCATTCAAGTCATTGATCGCAATAGAATACACCACAGAGTCTTCTAAAAATTGGATATTTTCGAAAGACGGTTTTCCCGCATACAAAGGAAGAATTGAACCTATTATTACATTCTCAACACCAAACCAGGAATTGACTTCTTTATCATTTTTAATAAAATAGGCTCTTACCAGACCTTTTTCAAGCATAAAAAGACTGGCCATTATTTGTCCTTGTTTTAATAGAAAATCATTTTTCTTTTTGCTGAAATAATTGATTTTCCCGGCAAGCTCTCGTTCTGCTTCGACGGTTAAATCGCCATAGGTCTTTAGTTTTTCTATTAATGGATTCATATTTTTAAAAAGAGATTCTTATTCGTTATAGAATGTGTAAGCTACAAAATAATCGACAAAGAAATCTTGTTTTTTAAAAATCTACAGTTATTCAACAACCTTTATTGGTTACAAATTGACATTCACAACAAAGTAAATTGACATTTTAAACAAAATAGCCATTCTCTTATCCTTCTAATTTTGTCCCATAACATTAACATTAAAAAAAATGGAAAACAATAATTATCAGGGCGCATTACAACAGCCTATTGGTTCAGGTTTTAATGCTGCATCAACGGCAAGCGAAGTAATTAAGGGAATTGATCTTACAGGCAAAATTGCGATTGTAACAGGCGGTCATACCGGAATAGGATTAGAAACCACCAAAATTCTTTCTGCAGCGGGTGCGACTGTGATTGTACCAGCAAGGGATCTGAACAAAGCCATAAAAAATCTTCAAAACATTGCTAACGTAGAAATTGAAAGCATGGATTTAATGGATCCTGAATCTGTTGATGCTTTTTCCGAGCTATTTATCGCTTCAAAAAGACCGCTTCATTTGTTAATCAATAATGCCGGAATCATGTGGGTTCCGCTACGCAGAAATAATCTTGGTCATGAATCACAATTAGCAACTAATTATCTGGGGCAATTTCAACTTACGGCAAGATTGTGGCCCAGCCTTAAAAAAGCCAACGGAGCAAGAGTTTTAAATGTATCCTCTTACGGTCATCAGATGGCACCATTTAACTTTGAGGATCCCAATTTTCTTTATCGTGATTATGAGACTTTACAGGGTTATGGACAATCTAAAACCGCCAGCAATTTATTTGCGCTTGAATTAGACAATCGTGGTAAAGATTTCAAAGTCAGAGCTTATTCTTTACATCCCGGAAGTGTTTTGGGTACTGATTTAGGTCGCGAGGAACCAATAGAATTATTCAAACAATTGGGCACTCACGATACTACGGGCGCAATAAAACCGGAAGTAGCAGCCAAACTTAAAACAATTCCTCAAGGTGCGGCAACCACCATTTGGTGTGCAACAAGTTCATTACTAGACCATATTGGAGGTGTATATTGCGAAGATGCCAATATTGCCGAATTAGATTTAGGTCAAATAGAACATCGTTTTGACGAACCATTGACAATACGCGGTGTACAACCCTATTCGCTTGACGAAATCAACGCAAAAAGACTCTGGGATTTAAGTGAACAAATGACGGGGGTGGTGTTTCAGGTCTTGTAATGTTGTGAGGGGGTTTTGGAATCTTCAAGTTTCAGGTTTCAAGTTTCAAGTTTCAGGTTTCAGGTTTCAGGTTTCAGGTTGCATTCTCGGCTTGGGTCTAAAGTGTATAGTAAGACCGTCACCCATCTAACTTGAAACATGAAACTTGAAACAAAAAACCTCTTCCAAGCCTATTTTATAGTACCTTAGATCAATCTAAATCATTTTGTATTATCCTATTGCGATGGAACATATCTCTAAATATTTAACCATGGACATTAAGCTTTCCTGTTATGAGGACAAACTTTTTAAATCCGATTTGATTTTTGAAGATCATATGTTGATCTGGTTTATTTCAGGTGAAACAAAAATCATACAGGCCGATACGACCTCTATTTTTAAGACGGGTGATATCTTTCTGATTCCGAGAAATCAGTTGGCCACAATTATCAATTGTCCTAAAAATGGCCTTCCGCATAAAACCGTGGTCATGCATTTATCGGTTGAAAGGCTTAAGAAATTCTATCAGAAAATCGATATTAATTCCAACCTTCCTTTTGAAAATAAAATCTATCATTTTAACAATCATCCACTGTTAGAAAGTTGTATGGCTTCTGTGATTCCTTACTTTGATTTGGAAGGCGATTTTCCCGAAGACCTCGCCTCTCTCAAAATAACGGAAGCAATCAGCATACTAAGAACAATCGATAAAAATATTGATCGTGTCTTAGCTAATTTTGACCAACCCGGCAAAATTGATTTAATCCGTTTTATGGAACGCAATTTTATGTTTAATATGCCCATGGAAAAATTGGGCTATCTTACGGGGCGCAGTTTGTCTACCTTTAACAGAGATTTTAAAAAACATTTTAATACCACCCCTCAAAAGTGGTTAACTGAAAAAAGATTGGAACTGGCTCATTATTATCTCATTCAGAAAAAGAAAAAGCCAACTGAAATTTATCTTGAAGTAGGTTTTGAGGATCTCTCTCATTTTTCTTTTGTTTTCAAAAAGAAGTATGGCGTTTCTCCAAATCAATTGGTTTGTCTTGAAAATTAAAAACCAACCTAACAGGTTTTAAAAACCTGTTAGGTTTATATTTTAAAATAACAAATCAGGATCCACTAAATCGGATAATTTCTCTTTTAAATGTGGTTTTAAAAGTGTCAGTCCAAATTGGTAAGAGGCATTCATCCAGCCAAATCCTTCTTCGGTGATGTAATTAAATTCTGTTCCCACATTTCCGTACTCCGCAAAAATTTTATGGGAACTTATAGACAAATCAAATTTTTCGGGAATTGTTCCATTGTAATCAACCGCATTTCGCGTGATCAGCCACAACCAGCGATAGACCATCTCTTGTGTTTCTTCCTGAAAATTGTAATTCAATAACCCTTTCCATAATAATATTTGATGCGGAGCCCAACCAAAAGGATAATCCCATTGCCTTGTAGGATCATTTTCAGTTACCGCAGCAATAGATGATTTTGTACTTCCGGCAATTCCGCCCTTCATTTTAAATTTAGACAATGTCTTTTGAACCAACGTGGCGGCTTGTTCCTGCGTACAGATTTTGGCCCACAAGGGATAAAAAGTTGTTGCAGCTTCAAAATAATGTTGCTCTTTTAACTCGAAATTATAGTCAAGATAAAGACCATTAGCTTCATTCCAACACAATTCGTTGATCTTTTCTTTTCTTTGTGCTGCTTTTTTTCTCCAATAATCACTGGAATAACGGGTGTTTTCGTTGTACTGGAAATCATCTTTAAAAACAGCTTCAATCAAAAAGGCAATATCAGTTTCATATTTATAGAGAAGACTGTTTATAGCTACCGTATTTAAATCGGCGCAAATCCCAACCAATCGATTTGTGGTGTCGTGACCGCTTTCACGCATGCTTCTGTCATGGGTGAAATAATGGTCCAGATCGGCGTCTAAAATTTCTCTTTCCAGGTATTTTTTCTCAAATGCTCTGGTCGAAAGATTGTATTTTGGAGCGTACTTTTCTAATATATCATCAAAATGCCCTTCCTCGACCTCAAACGGAAGTCCAATTCCTTCTGCTTTGTAACGGTTTAATCCATTTGGAGTAAGCCTTTTCCCCTGTTCCATCCAAACCGTTTGATATTCTTTTATGGCTGTTTTTAAGTGCCTTTCAACCCATGAAATCTCGGGATTAGACTTTTGGATAATGTCAACAATCAATGAGGTATATAAAGGCGGCTGAGTTCGGGTTAAATAATAACTGCGATTGGCGTTTAAGATTTTCCCATAATGATCAATCTGGTATTTGAAGTTTTCGGCCATGCCAAGTGCCAAATCAATTTTGTCATCAATCAGAAGCCCCATGGCAATAAAATAACTGTCCCAACCGTACATTTCATTAAACCTTCCACCGGGAACTACAAAAGGGACTCCATCGGTTGTGCCGTTCTTAGTTTGCAGCGCTAAGGCTAAAATACCGGGTTTTTTATTCAATGATAAAACATATTCGGGTGAAATAAACTCAGGCAACTGAACCACTTTTAAAGTAGGATTTGCTGCTTCTAAATTTTTGAAATAAGTAAAAGCTGTTGTGTCTCCGGCCGGTACATATAAATACGAAATCGCATTTTCTATTTTATCATCCTCCAAAATCTTTTTTACTCCTGCAGCATCGATCGTTCTGGTAAGCCCGTTCCAATATAAATCCTTAATTTTTCGGGAGATTCTTTTTACCGGATCTTCTGTAATGTCGGCTAAGTTGATTTCGGCAAATTCAACATTCGTCTTTTTGGACAATGCCAATTCCTGCAACAAATTCGAAAGCTGATACGTTCCTTTAATGGCAATCGAATTTCCTTTATCATCTTGTAATGAAAAGCTTTTTGGTCCCTTATCATCAATGGTTATCTTCTTGTCGCCATCAGTGTCTTCCTGAGCCAATAATTGACTAAGCGTCTGATTGATATGTAATTTAAATTTCATTTTTCGAAGTAATTTTTTTGAGAATAAAAAAGGAGATCAATAGTAAAAACATTGGTATCAACGTGAAATAAAAGGCTTTCTCCGGACCTTCATTTTTAAATAACCAACCTGTTATACGCGAACCTAATGTACCTCCAAGGGCAGAAAAAATAACAATTAATCCTGTCATTGAACTTTGCAGATTTTTGGGTAATGAACTGAGTACAATTGAATTCAGTAAAGGATAAATAGGCGCTATAAACAACCCGATAAGCGGAAAAGCAAATCCAATAAGCGGAATATCTGAAAGTGAATTAATATTTTTTACTTCAAGTCCAACCACATTTGGCAGCACAAAATAGACAATCAACATGGCTGCTACCACGCAAAAACTTAGTACCCAAATCCAATTAATCTTTTTGGTAACGATTCCGGCAACAAGTCTCCCGATCGCCAATGATATCGCCAGAATACTGGCCATCATTATGCTGATGTTTTCGGGTAAATGAAGTACTTTGGTATTAAAGGTTGGCAGCCAGGAAAGTATTCCCTGCTCGATCATTACAAATAGAAAAACGCTGATTACAAAAATGACTGTAAGTGTTTTTGCGATCAATTTAAACATTTGTAGAAAATCATCTGTAAAATTTGCTCCCGCAGTTACCTTAGTTTCTTCAAATTTGGTAAAAAACAGAAACAAAAAAGAAAGCAATGATAATCCGGCCAGAAACCAATAGACATTTAACCAGGAATCCGGATTACTTTCGTCATTAAAAGCCGGGAACAAAAAATAAGCCAACGCAATTCCGATCATAAAAACACCTTCAATACTGCTCATTAAGGCATTATGTTCCTTCTGACTTTCGGTAACGGTACCAATTAACGAATACACCGATACTTTTATCAATGCAAAAGAGACACCTACCGTTGCAAATAATATTTTGGCGTTATCAAACGAATTTCCAAAATACATTGAAATACAAGCTAAAGTTACCAATGCCAAACCCGTCAGCATTGCTTTTTTGTAACCGATCCGAGGCAAAAATGAGGCTATAAAAAAAGAGACAATAGCAATAGGCATATCCTTAAAGGCTTCCAGAATACTGGCCTGTACTTCGTCTACTCCGTAATTTTTTTGTGATTTGAGAATTACAATCCCTACGCTATTCAATAAAATAGCAAAGACAAAGTAGTTCAGATAAAGTGATATTTTAATTCCCAGGTTTTTCATTCGTGGATTTCTTTTTATTTTAAACCAGTACATTAATTTGAATATGCTTGTTTTTGGTTTCTATAGTTCTATATTTTCGTATAATAAAACACTTGTAATTAAGCGGTTCTTGTTCTTTTATGATCATGCATATTTTGCCATGACTCGAGCGATAGCGAACAGGCGAAGCAATTTCACCAATTGCCATGAAAATTTTTTTCTTGCCACTGATTACACAGATTAAAAGGATTTTTTTCTTTGTATAAATTACTCTGTGTTAATCTGTGGCAAAAAACTATTTTTATTTTACCGCAACAGAGTTTTATAATCTAACGAAAGATATCTCAATAAGGTTCTTTCTCTAAAGTTACAAAAATACCAAATGCCGTTTTTCACAACAGCATTTGGTCACCATCCATCTAAACTAACAACTAATTAAAAATTAACGGCTACTGAGAATCTAAAAGCGCGTCCCAAAATTGGTCTTGCCATAAACACATCGCTTGCTGCTGATGTAGTTTGTCTCGGATCGCCTTCTGTTAAACCTATTTCATTGAATAAATTCGATGCATCAACCGCAAAACGAAGGTTGTTGTACGTATAATTTAAACCTGCCCCAACTTCTTTATAGGCTGGTAAAACCTGCTTATTATCCTGATTGGTGAATTTTTTATCGTAATAAGAGAGTTGTACATAAGCTGTAAAATCTTTTGTGATATCTACTTCCGGTCTTAGATTACAGAAGAATTTAGGGATTCTTCGGGCTGTATTTCCATTAAAATCAAAGGTAGAACCGTCCGCATTTGTACCGGTAAACTTATCGTATTCCGGTTTTTGAACGGTGAATGTAAAATTCAGTTTTACCATCTCGTATCTGGCATTGGTTTCTACTTCAAGTCCAATGTTGTTCACGTCAGCAAACTTGTTTTCAGAACTTCCGTCAGATAAAATATCGGTAAAAGCGACATTTTTCAAATTCATATGGAATACATTGGCATTCACCGTGAAAAACGAACCGGAATATTTGTAACCAAGTTCTAATTGATTCACTTTTGTGTTTTCCAGCTTGCTTAAATCAGCAGCGTTGTCATAAAACGATTCTTCAATTGGAGATCTGAAACCGTGGCTATAACGAATATAAGAAGCCATATTATCATTGAATTTATAATTTCCGGCAGCAGTATAAGACCATTCGCTCACATCATATCTCCAATAGGTATACGGATTTCCTTTTACGGTTGTCACGGCATCATCGGCGGTATTGTTGTCTAAAACTCCTAAGTTTTCGGCAAAGAATCGGGCATTGTCTCTATAACCTGAATATTTGTCTTTATTGTAGCGCAAACCGGCATTAAAAGTAAGATTATCAGTGGCTTTAATTTCTGCGTCGGCATATATGTCATTTAAAACACCTTTGGTTTGCGCATCTCTTTCTAGCCAAGTGATTCTTTCTACTCCATTCCAGGTGTGGTCTACTCCGGTTGTATTGTCTTTTACATTTAAAAGTCTTGGATTGTCTGAAACATTTACCAGATACGAATTCCAGTTCCAGTATTGATTCGATTTCCAATTTGAATAATAGTATCCTGCGGTCAATTTCACAGGGTCTAAATCAAATGAGAAAGAGAAATTATTCGCAAAATTGTTCATTTTTTTCTGAATGGACCAATGATCTGCTCTCATAATTAGTGCATTTGGATCAACAGCAGCCCCATTATCTACATAAGTATAAGCTAAATTACCGGCAGTGGTTTTTTGAATATCGGTCGCATAAAAATCTTGCGTCCACGGACCTCCGTTAGGAAAAATTGCATTGTAATTCAAATCGATTGCTGTTTGTTTGAATGCATTTTTGAATGTTACTTTATCCGATATTTTCTTTTTAAACTCCGCTCCGATTGAGTTGATAACTGGATGAGAACCATCTTCTAAATCGGCAGTAAAAGTGCCACCACCGTATTGCGGAACATTCAAATGACTGAAATTTGCAGAAGTCAGCGTTCCATAATTTGGATTGAAACCGTCTATGCCTTCAATTTTTCCGTTATTACTTTTTAAGGGTATTGGCAGATAAAACGTATTTCTGTCATTAAGATGTTTGAAATTAACTCTTAAATAATCTCCATCATCAAATTTATAGGTTAAATTTCCTTTGATCTGACCTCCTTTATTAGCAGTGAAACCTGTATTTCTTACTCCATTATCAGCTCTATAAAAACCGCCGACATTAAAAAATAATTTATCCTGAATTAAAGCACCTGATAAATTAAGGTCCGTTCTGAACATCCCATAATCCGAGGTCGAAAATTTAGCTCTTCCCTGAAACTCATTTTGCCCTGTTTTTGAGATAAAATTGATAATTCCACCCGGAGCATTGTTCGCAAATATCGAGGCTGATCCTCCACGTACTGCTTCCATTTTGCTTACGGTTTCGTCTAACCTGTAAAAAGTATCGGCATTGGCAAACTGCAACGCTCCGTCTTCAAAAACCGGTAATCCGTCTTCCTGAATTTGTACATATTCATAAGCTCCTGCTGATGGAATCCCTCTTGCAAAAAGGTTGTTTCCAATTTCTCCTCCCGAGGCTTCTACTACGAATCCCGGAATGGTTTGAAGTAAAGCTGCAGTACTTATTGGGGCTCGGTCTTCAATAGCCTTTGCTCCCATCGTTGTAATTGCCACACTCGATTCTAATTTAGATCGTGGACTGGATGATCCCGTAACCACTACTTCTTTCAGGCTCTGTGATTCCGTTTCTAAAAACAGGTCTTCCTTTACTGACTCTCCTTCTTTTACAGTAATTTTTTTCTCGAAGCTTTTATACCCCACATTTGTTGCTGAAATGGTATAAGTGCCGGCAGCCACATTCGAAAATAAATAACTTCCGTTTACATCTGTGATCACATTTTGATCGCTTCCTTTTAAGGATACATTTGCTCCCGGAATAGTTTGTCCGGTTTCGTCGAATACTTTTCCGGAAACAGTATTCTTCTCCTGTGCCAACAAATGGTTGGGAACAGAAATTAGGCACAACATTAAAAATAGTCTGCCTAGATACGTATTAATTGGTTTCATTTGGTATTGGTTTGGTTAGTAAATCTTATGATTGTTACTGTAAACTTATACAACTAATTATACCCTGACTATGAAAATAAAATCGAAAACGTTTTCGAAAACACCTAAAACGTTTTCGATTTTATTTTATTTAAGTATAAAGTTAGTTTTTTTTAACCGCTAAGTTCACAAGGGGCTACGCTAGAGCCTGTTATTCTATGTTTTTATGTCTTGCCGAAAATTTTTCACGCAGATTTTGCAGATTGAGCGGATTTATTTGGGTGCTTTGAATTTATTTGGATTGTTCTCTTGTAAAACCTAAAAATCAAACGATTATAATTATTTAGCAGAATCGGGGAAAAATCAGCTCAATCTGCAAAATCTGCGTGCACAAAAAACTTAGTTTAACTTTTGTGTTGTTTTTTCTAACTGTTAAGCTCTAAAGCGTTTATAGGCAAGAGGCGTTAAATTGTCTCCTTATGTTTTGCCGAAAATTTTTCACGCAGATTTTGCAGATTGAGCGGATTTATTTGGGGTGTATTGGTTTTATTTGGATTGTTCTCTTGTTAAAACGAACAAATCAAACGATCGCAATTATTCTGGAGAGTGGAGAAAATCGGCCTAATCTGCAAAATCTGCGTGCATAAAAAACTTAGTACCATTATATCTCACTGTCTTTACTGACTTACACTATTATAAAGAATTAAAAAATCTCTCCAGATCTTGCGGTTAAGATTTTTTAGTATATTTAGTTCATGAATGATACAAAATTAATTGATATTGCTTCGGCATTAGGAATTTCTGTCACCACCGTTTCGAAAGCCCTAAAAGGTTATACAGACATTAGCCAAAGTACTCGCGCAAAAGTGATTGAGATGGCTGATAAGATGAACTATATGCCTAACTCTGTTGCTGTAAACCTCAGGACTAATGAAACCAAAACTATCGGAGTCATCGTTCCTGCAACCGTGCATCACTTTTTTTCGAGCGTTCTAAACGGAATTTTAGAAGAAGCAGAGGAAAGAGGCTACATGGTTATTATTCTGCAGTCAAGTGAAAAATATGAGTTGGAGAAAAAGCAAGTCGCCTTATTGCTTCAAAAAAGAGTAGATGGTATTCTGATGTCTCTTTCAAACGAAACGGATGATTTTTCGCATATCAATGAAGCAATTCGAAAAAAGACTCCTGTGGTTTTATTTGATAAAATTGCTAAAAGGGTTGATTGTTCAAAGGTTGTAATTAATGACATGAAGGCCGCATATGATGCTGTAACTTATTTGATAGAAAAAGGATATAAAAAGATCGCTCATTTTCGCGGTTCTTATGTTCCTCAGAATTCCATCGATCGCTTTCTAGGATACAAAAAGGCACTGGAAGACCACAATATAGTATACGATCCTTCTTTGGTATATGTTTGCGATCACAATACAGATTTTGAAGACGGTTATGAAAATGCCAAAAAGTTAATAGAAGATCACGATGATGTAGATGCCGTTTTTGCCATCACAGATTTGGTTGCTATTGGAATTATTAAATATTTCAACGACAACAAAATAAAAACCCCGGAGCAAGTCGCTGTTTTTGGATTCAGCAATTGGTTCATGAGTACGGTAATTTCGCCTAAACTAACTACTATCGACCAACCCGGCTATGATATCGGATATCGTGCCGCCGCAATACTAATTGATGAAATCACACAACTCAAAGAACATCTTCCGGTAGTGCATCAGACAGTTGTATTGCCTACTTACATTATTGAAAGGGAGTCTACGCAGAGAACTTTGTAATCTACGTTAAATAAAAAAATCAAACACTTACACTAAGTTAGCGAAATATAAAAAAGGCTGGATCAACTTACTTAACTAAAAAAAAATGAGGTCATTAATACCCCATTTTTTTCTTTTATTGTCATTTCGAAGAATGAGAAATCACACTAGTAACTCGACAAAGATTAGCGACTTTCTATGTGACTTCTCTTGTGTGATTTCTCATTCTTCGAAATGACAAAATTTACTTATTATATTGATAAACCTGCATTGTTCTCTCGGTTCAAAAGCCTTTTAACGCTTAAACTTCTTTGATTTGAAAATCTTCCCTTTGTCTGTAATCATCATACAACTATACTCCGGGTACTGATTGATTAATTGAAGACCTGCTTCTTTTCCTAGAACAATTAAGGAAGTACTAAATCCATTTGCCATTTCTGCGCTGGGACCAAAAACGGTAACACTCACCAATCCTGTAGCGGGATAACCGGTCATGGGATTTATAATGTGTGAATAACGTTTACCGTTTAATTCTACAAACTTTTCATAGTCGCCGGATGTGGTAACGGCTTCTCTTTTTAACGGAACTATTTTAACAAACTTCTCGGTATCAAAAGGGTTTGTAATCCCAATCGTCCATTCTTTTCCGTTGGGTTGTTTTCCCCAGGTTGTCAAATCACCGGATGCATTTACAATTCCGGCTTTTATGCCTTTGGCTTCCATAACTTCACGGGCTTTGTCGGCTGCGTAGCCTTTTCCGATTGATCCAAAACCGATTTTCATTCCAGGCAATTGGAGGAAAATAGTCGATTGAATACTGTCCAAAACTATGTTTTTATACCCTACCTTTTCTACTGACTTTTTAATTTGTTCAGGAGTTGGGATTTCGGTCATTGAACCGTCAAATTTCCAAACTTTTTCCATTGCGGCAAAACTAATGTCAAAAGCACCGTTTGTCATTTTTGAAATTGCGATGGCGCGTTTGGTAAGATCAAACACTTCCTTGTCCACTTTTACGGCACGAATACCGGCATTTTGATTGACTTCGGAAACTTGAGAATCTGATTTCCAATCTGAAATAAGATTTTCTATGCGTGTAATTTCTGCAATGGTTTCGTTTATTCGGATTTCGGCGGTCAAAGAATCCTGTGCTACGATGGTAATATCAAAACGACTTCCCATTAATAAGGTGGTTCTTTTTCTCATCACTCCTTGTCCTGTACAGCAGAAACTGTACAGGAATAAGAAAGTTAGAATTGTATTTTTAAATTTCATAATCATATTTTATAACCTTATAACCTGAGTTGAATTATTAAGTTACTGATTTTTTTTTAACACATAGAAACATAGATTTGGAAATTATAATTCGAGAAATTTTAAGAAAATCACACTTTTTTCACATAGTGTCATGCGATTTATTTAAAGTAAAACGTCTTTCTAAGCTTTGTTAATTATGTCTCTATGTGTTACAATTAATTGCACCCAACGGATATTAAATACTAACAAACAATAATTTAAATATTAAACGAGTTCCGGTTAATAACAATCTGCCAGCACTTGCTTATTTGTTTTGTAGTAGGCAAGGTTATTTCCGTTTTTCTCTATGCAAATGG
Source organism: Flavobacterium sp. ABG (assembly GCF_001027725.1). Classification (NCBI taxonomy): domain Bacteria; kingdom Pseudomonadati; phylum Bacteroidota; class Flavobacteriia; order Flavobacteriales; family Flavobacteriaceae; genus Flavobacterium; species Flavobacterium sp. ABG. The sequence goes on along the minus strand of NZ_LEKS01000008.1, from coordinate 120,677 downwards.
CATCCAGCACTTTTTCAACATCTTGTTGCATTACCAGTGAACCGCAAATCATAACAACTCCATCTTGTTGCAATAAAGTAGCAAAGAACTCGGCCTCTTTTTGTATTAGATCCATTACATAACATTGATTCTGTTCGCGTGAAAATGCAATATGAAAATCTTTTAACTGTTGCTTCTGAATCTGGTTTTCTGCAAACTGTTTGTGTTTGGTAACGGTTTCAGTTTCATTCCTAAAACCTGTATACAAATGACAGGCTACCTTGCTCTTATTTTGTTCTATCATTCCCAGAAATGGGGCAATTCCGGTTCCGTTTGAAATCATAGCCACAGCAGTAGCTTTCTTTGGAAAATGGAAGGCTTCGTTTTTCATCACGCGAGCTTTGATAACCGAACCCGGCTGAAGATTGTACAAATATCCTGATCCTAATCCGTGTGGATGTAATTTTACCACCAAACTTATATTGCCATTACTTTTTCCAATCGAATACAAACGATCTCTGCCATCTCCAGCAGGATAAACAGCGAGCAAATCTCCTGAAGTAAATTTTGTTCTCATTCCGGCACGCAAGGTCAACATAAAGGTATGATCGGTTTCTGAAATTGTCGTTTTTTCAAACACAATCATTTTCTCTAAACCTTTTGGCTTTTGAGCATACGTTGCTGGTGTTGTAGCTAAAGTAATTTCAGATTTTGTATTCCATTTTTTAACCCAGTCCGCAAATTGTACGGGGGATTTATCATCGATCGTATGCAAATCCAAAAAGCGGTTGCTCCAGGTTTGAGCGGTCAAAATTTCATCCGTTTTTCTAGCAAAACCGCAGAAATCAGGATATGATTTTGAACCAAATCCGATTACAGAAACATTAACTTTTTGTTCTTGTGGGTATTGTTCTACCAAGGACAAAAATTTGGTCCCATTTGAAGGTGCATCGCCTAATCCGTGTGTAGAAGTAAAAATAATAATATGTTCTGCTTTTGAAAATTGAGCATATTCATTTAAACCTCCCAAATAAGAAGAGAAACCATTCGTCATTAATTGCATATGAACGGCATTGGCAAAACGTAATGTACTTCCGTTTTCTGAGCCTGCCAATAAAATAAATTGACTGTCTTTTGCTTTGTGTTTGTTTTTAATTCGGGTTTCTCTACGACGTAAAGTCATTGCAAATCCGGAATACATAAAAAACAGGATGTTTAGTGCTGCTATTGCCAAAACGATTGCCCAAATGGCACTTGCTCTTCCAGTATGGAGATCAAGGCTCAGGTTTTCGAGCAAAACTGTAGTTGGATAGTGTACTACACTACTAATTTGCCCTGTAAACTGGTTTACCTGTATTTCACGGTCTGTTAATTTCAGTACATAAACTTCTTCGGGATCTTCTGTATCAAAAGGAAATTCTATTTTTTGAACTTCAGCAAGTTTAGTCTTTTTGAAAATTTCAAAATCGGCAATGCTCTGCTGTTTAAGGGCCTTATTTTCAACTTGTACTTCTTTCTGATCGTTTTTGTTTTCAGGGAAAAGTTTAAATCTTTGCATCGAAAGATACGTCCCCGAAAGTGCCATGATCAAAATAGGAATTAACATTAGTCTTCCTAAGATAACGTGGTAATATTGTACAAAACTGTCTTTAATAATTTTAGAGAAAAAACGTCGTAATCCTTTTTGTCTCTGTATCACTAATATGGAACCCGAAATAGCAATCAGAAAAAGTAAAAAAGAATTAACGCCCACAAAAAGTCTTCCGGCTTCATGTAAAAAAAGAGAACGGTGAAGTGAAGTAACCCATTGTATAAAATCGCTTTTCTTTTGGTTTTTCCCTACCACTTTGCCGGTAACAGGATTAATGTATGCATCAACATCGTTTCCGTCTTCATCAAGACCTTTTAATGTTGCAAATTGATTGTGATCTACGCTGATTTCACTAACTTCCAGATAATTTTTAGTCAACGCAGGGAGAACCTCCGCTACTGACAAATTCTCAAAATTAGCTACACGATAAGGCGGTATTTTCTCCCCTATTGCGTCGACAGCAAGTACCACTCCGGTAAGCGATGCCAAAACAAGAAAGAGTGAAGAAAATACCGCCAAAGTTAAATGAGCATATCTCCAAACGGATAATGTCATATGCCTTATATATTGCTAAGTTTTACATATCTAATGTAGCCTTTACCTTCCACTTTTTCAGTAATACCAGCTGTTGTTAAAGGTATTTCTGCGTCAGTCACGTGATATTTTTGATCTTCAACTGCTGATTCAAAACGTATTTTATACCCTTTGTCTATTTTAGCGGTTTCGATTTCAAACATCGTCACACTGCGGTCTCCTCCGGTAACAGAAGCACCTGTTTTTGCGCTTACATCTGCCTTTTTAGAACTGAATTTATGCCATTCTTTTAAACTTGTATACCATTTTTTATCATCACCCATTACATACAGGGTTTTTTCATATTCTCCTTTAGCATTAATAAGCGATACAGCTACATAAGCTCCTTCACCTACATAATTTGACATTTGCAAAAGACATTTGTATTTGGTGGTTTGTGCCGAAGCCTGAAAAGAAAATAGGGATACAAGTACTGCCATCAGGCAGATTTTAGATACTGATTTCATTTATATTTATTTACTATTTTAAAAAGTCAATTGCTATATTATTCTTTGTTAACAATTCATTCTCTTGTGCCAGATTATAAGCTGTTTCGTCAAATTCAGTCTTAATCTCTTTTTTAGCCCCGATCGACAACAAATACTTCAAAACACTATCATCTTTTGCAATCATAGCTGCTTTGTGTAATGCTGTTAAACCTTCTTTATTTTTAGCATTGACATCAATGTTTAATCCGTCCAGTTTTTTCAACAAAGCGATATTGTTTTTAGCGGCAGCAGTATAATACAGGGTGCTTCCGTCTTTTTGTTGCGCTGCAAAGTTAATTCCTTTACTCTTTAATAAATTCAATTTCTCATCAAAATCGTCTTTTTGTGCTCCACCTCTTGAACCTTTGTAAGATTCAATCAGATAGAATGCCAAATTGTTTCCTGCAGTGTCCTTAACATTAATGTCGGCTCCTTTGCTTAAAAGCAACGAGATCACTTCTGAAGAACTTCCTTTTACGGCCGCAGTTAACGCAGACTCTCCTTTAGTATTTACTGCATTGATATTTTTTACTTTTGGCAACAATGTTTGTATTAGCTCAACATCTTTTCCTGCTGCTGCAATGATTAAAGCGGTATTTCCTTCTTTATCGGCTTTGTTTACGTCTACTCCTTTGTCTATAAAATATTTTACAATCTCAGCTTGTTTTTCTTTGTAAGCTAAAATATGAAGTACCGTTTGTCCATTTGAAGCAGTTGCAGTTGGTTTTAATTTTAAATCATCTACCAAGTATTTAAACACCTCGATAGAATTTGAGCTTCTTCGCATTCCCTGAGCTGCTGTTATTAAAGCATTATCTGTATATTTTACCCCTTTGGAAGCTAATTTTTTCAATAAATCAATATTCCCTGATCTTGCTGCATAGTCAAAAGCAGTATTTCCATGACCATCAACTTCTTTAAGAGACAGTCCTTTTGATACTAAATAATCTGTAATGGTTAAATCTTTATCTCCGGGAATCGCAAGTAATAAAAGGGTTGCTCCCTCACTGTATTTTTTCTTAGGATCAATTCCTGCCTTAAAAAAAGCATCATATGTCGTTGGATTATTTACCCCTGCCGAAGCAGCAAATGCAATTGGTGTTGTGCCATGGCTGTCTTCCAGATTAATATCAGAACCTTTGGCAATAAGATGTTGTACCAGTTCTGTGTTTCCTTTGTAAGCCGCCCAATGCAAATAAATACGATTATCGTGTGTCATTTTATTAGTTGCATTACCTGGGAGCTCTAACAAATATTTTATATCCTCAAGAGGTGCACTATTATTAATAGCCAAAACAACCGGATCGAAGGCATTTGCATTTAATTCTGCAGGATTATTTCCTTTTTCTATTTCAGCTTTTAAAGTCGCTAAATTTGGAGCAGCTTTCCAGAAATTTGCATCTAAAAGTTTATTTTCCTGAGCGTTAACCTGCAATGTCGCTGCGATTATGGCAGTAAAAAGTATTTTTTTCATAATTTAAATAATAACAAATGGTAGTGTATGAAACGAAACAATCCGCCCCGTGAATTCGAGGCGGAAAGTTAGTTCTTATTTAGAATATTTCAAAATAAGAATTAATGATTCTGTTCTAATTTTTCAACAAAAATCCTAGAACACTCCAATATAGCGATTTCCAGTTTTATTAATTAATTTAGCACCTTTTGTAACGGCTCCGGTTTTACCATCCAAAATATAGATATTACCATCTTTACCAACAGGAGTAACTGCAATAAAAAGTTCATTTTTATCTACCACAAAACCTTGATACTGCTCAAAACTTAAATCTGCATCATATGGAATACCCTCTACTAATTTAGCTGTTTTTGCAGTAAGATCAATTCTGGCTACAAAACTTTGCTTGCTAGCTCCAACTCTGTATACTGCATACGCAATACCATTACCAACATATCTCCAAGCTTCCACATAAGAACCTTTTACTCCTAAAGCAGTATCTAAACTAAAGTCATAAGTGTTATCGTATTGATTGTTTTGATTGATTTTTAAGATATAAGAACCTTTAATTAAATCTCTCTGAGTTGCCTGATAAATGTTTCCGTCAGTTGCAAGAAAACTGTTAAAACTTCTAAAACCACTTGTATCTCCAAAAGCTACTGTAGAAGTAATAATCTGAGGATTTTTTAATGAAGGATAATCTACTACGACAGATTTAGAGCCAATACGAGTAAATTCTTTATCTTGCTGTCCTGTAGCTGGGTTAGTCTTAGCCATCCAGGTACCAATAATCAATTTATCTCCTGCTTTATTAAGAGTTGGAGCGTCTAAACGAAAAATATAGTGCCCTAAAGCTTCTTCTGCATCTGACAATGGAATTTGGTATTGTTGAGCAGCAGAAATTGCTATCCCTTTTAAATCTAAAGACAATACGGTAGCTCCACCTCTAGTGTGTTTGTAGCTTTTATCTTCATTTGTAACTACAACCGGAGTTGTTATGTTTACTGCTACACCTGTTTTATCTCCGTCAAAAAGTTTGTTCCATCTAGGTGATGTCCCTGCATATTGTGAAATATTTACAGTAGTTCCTGATTGAATAAAGTTTTTTCCACCACCTACAGTATAAGTCATAAATTCACCTCCATTTGCTCCTGTATAGGTAATATTAAAAAGTGTACTACCATCTACAGAAGATTGTAAACGTGCCGTTCTGCTTGATTGTACCGGAGCTCCGTCGTCAAAAACATTAACAGAGAAAGCAGGATCTTTTGCATTTTCTTTACTAATCGAAAACACTTTGGTTCCACCATTTCCATCCCCTGGCTGATCTTGCATTAAAGCTCCTGCAAGAGTGATCCAACGACTATCTGCTGCTGGCGGAGCAACAATAACCTCTTCTTTTTTATCGTCACTACTGCAGCTAGTTGCCAATCCAAATGTGGTTAGAACCAAACCACATGCAAGTAATTTAAAGGTACTCTTTTTCATATTTATTGTATTAAAAATTTAATTATTAAAATTTACTGATCGTATAGTTCAACTTCACATAAAAGGCTCTTCCGGGTTTTTGAGCACCAAAATTATCATATATCTGTTCGTTAAAAATATTTCTGGCATCCAAGCTCACTACAAATTTTTTATTTGGAAACGTATAACTGGCTCCCAAATCCTGCGGAAACTGTGCCGGAGCAAAATCCAGTTCTTTCTGCCATGACGTATAAAAAGGAGCTACATAACCAAAATTGTAATACAGATTAAACTCTGATTCACTCTGTATAATATTTTTAAAATTGTATTGAACACTTCCATTCACTGTAAAAAAGGGCTCGTTTGGCAACTGCCGGTTATACCATGGAACGAGATTACCATTACTATCATACTTCGTTTTATATAAAGAATTGAATTTTGACATGTTCAAAGACACAAACAATCTGTTATCGTAAACATACTCGGCTGAGGCTTCAAAACCAACTGACTGCGCTCTTCCCACATTCACATAAGGCGATGCCTCGATTGCTTCATTTACTCTGTCACTTATTCTTTGAGCAATTTTATCTTCGGAATTCCTCCAAAAATAAGATCCACCCCAAGAGATTTTATGCGCGTTGTATTTATAAGGACCAAATCTTAATCCTACATTCAGGTTATTACTTAACTCTGGTCCTAAAGCAAGGTTAGGTAAAATATTTTGTCCGGGTCTACCAAATATTTCGTCATCAGACGGTAATCGGTATGCTCTTTCTGCAGAGGCCGAAACCATCACTTTTGGTGTCACATAATAAGATCCTGCAAATCCATAACCATAAACCGAGGTGGTGTTTTTGGTTATCTTTTCCGTTATAACATTTTGTACCAAGCTCCAGTTTCTGTATACGTACTTTTGCTCATAAAACTTACCGAAAAGATTTGTTTTCAAACGATTCTCAAAAGCACTCATTTCATAACCCAACGAGGTAATGCTTTTTTGATAATCACTCTTAGGTTCATAAGTTCTTTGCAATTCGGGTTTCATTATATCTAAATCACTTCGATCTGAATCATAAAACATGCTACCAATTGTTATTTTGTGATTTTCATTCAAGCTGTAATTTAATGCCGCTCTTGTATTTAGTATGTTATTTTTAATTGTAATTAGTGTTGCCGCGCCTTGTTGAGCACCTAAAGGTGTCAAAAGTGGCACTCCATGTATACCAATTGACTTCTTACCATCCCAATTATAAACCCATTTAACGGTATCATTTACGATCTCATTTCTCTGGCTATAAACCGCGTTCAGAGTAAATTCAAGCCCTTTTACCAAAAAGTCCTTTTTGGCATAATTCAAACTAAGCACATGAGCCTCAGATTCCGTAAAACGACCTTTATAGGGTTTGGTCATATATTGACCGTGTTGGATTTGATTGTAATCTGCTGAACCATTGTATCCGATCAAAAAAGCATCAGCCCATTTAACTTTTGTAAAACCAGCCTCTATCCTTCCGCCATAAGAGCGGTACATACTCTCAAAACGTTTAACTCTCGTTGGAATACGTTGCCCACCAGGATTTATATTGTAAACAAATCTTCCCCATACTTCATAATCGTTGTCGGAGTAATTTGAAAATCCCGATGCTTTTACCGTAAAACCGGACTTAGCACGATAACTTGCATTTAGATTGGCTTGAAAAGTATTGAATGAACCGTATGAAACAGAAGCGTTTAAAGTATTTTTAGCTCCGTTTTTAAGAATAACATTGATGGCTCCACCTAATGCATCATCAGCCAGGTGTGCGGGAATAACGCCTTTGTACACTTCGATACGCTCTATTAGCGCCGGTGGGATACTATTTAAACTGAAGGATGGGCCATAAGTAGAAATCGAAATTCCGTCAATAAATACGCGTACTGCATTTCCTGACATTCCATTTAGGTTGTAATCCACTCTGGAACCCAGTCCCCCGTTTTGTCGAATTCTAACCCCTACGGATCGGTCTAATAAATCGTTTGTTTGAAGATTTCTTTTGGCTGCTTCTTCCGTTTCAATTACGTTTACAGAAAAGCCCTTGTTGATAATCTCTTTTTTAACCGATGTTTTTTGAATAACAACTTCTTTTAAACCTTGTGCCCCTTTCTTTTCTATTGTTATGGCAACCGTCAAAGAAGGACGGTCTAAAACAATATCAACTGTTTTTGTTTGAGCTTCTGCAGAAGAAACCTCTAAAGTATAGACTCCATAAGGAAGTCCCTTAATTTCAAATCGGCCGTCATTGTCTACCACCACGTATTTTTGAGTCCCCATGACCATTACTGTTGCTCCAAAGGCATGTTCCTTGTCATTAAAAGTAACTTTTCCACCAACATTTCCGTTTTGAGACCAGGCCGAAAAATTAACCAGCAAGAACATGAGCAATAGTAAACGCATTTTTTTTGAATTTCTTAAAATAGGAAGGCAAAACTAGCAATCTATTTTTACTTAATCTAAATAAGCAGATTAGAAAATCATTAGAATTACATTAGAGATTCTAATGTTAAAGGTAAAAGAGTCGTTACATTCATTCCATTTTCCCTTCAAAACAAATACTCAGAAAGGGAGCGCGTAGTACTATTTATCTCATGCTTAATAATTATGCGCATCGAGAATTTCGAAATCTTCAAGACAACTTATGTTCGTATATCCAATAATCTTAGAATTATCACTCAGACAAAAACAAGAATATTCATACTTTTAGCAACATGAATATAAACATTATTTACAAATATAAACTCATATAAATCATATATGAATCAATACAAACTCTTTCAAACTGCCCATCTTATATTTGTGCCAATACAAAGAAAGAGGTTTCATGAATTTTTAGTTTTTTATTAGTTTTAAGCATAACTTCTGTTATGCTTTTTTTTGACAACTATCTTAGTATTATAAGAATTATTACTAATTTATGATGCTTCCTATCAAAATAATTTACATTTTTGCTGACTTTAATGAATACTTGACTTATTTTTCCAAATAATTCTCTATTCGACTAACCCCACTTTTATTATGAAAAAAAACTACTTTATTCTCTTTTTACTGTTCTCTTTAAAAATTCTGGCGCAGGATATTGATAACAAATGCGGCTTTAAGATTGAATTAAATAAAATTGATCCTGCTGTTCTTAAAATGCAGGAAATGCAATTACAGCAAAAGATAAAAGAACGCGACGAGTTTTCAAAAACCTCAAAAAACAACGCGACTGTTCTTTATCAAATTCCAATTGTGATACATATTATACATACAGGTGAAGCTTTAGGAACAGGATTAAATTTATCTGAAGAGGTGGTCCTAAACTATGTAAAAAGATTAAATCTGTACTATCGCTATTTAAATGGTGATGTAAATTTTGATAAGCGTTATGGTTTAGATTCTAAAATCGAATTTGTTTTGGCAGTACGTGATCCAAATGGAAATTGTACTAACGGTATTGAAAGATATGATTATTCAAACAACGCTACTTACGTTAGCGGCGGAATAAATGATAAGACCGGAGTGCCTGATTCTCAAATTAGAGCGGCCATGCAGTGGGATCCAAAAAAATATTATAATGTCTATTTGGCAAAAGTTCCAGGACTTAACGGTTATGCTTATTATCCCGGAACAAGCACAGACGGGGCTTTTATTAACGCAACGCTTGCCTATGATCTCAATAACAAAACAATTGCACACGAAATAGGACATGGATTAGGCCTACGTCATACTTTTGAGGGAAGTTCCGATACTACATGTCCGTCATTAGACCCTGCTTCAGGAGATCTTTGTGAAGATACCCCGCCACATCTCGAAACAAATCAGGATTGTGATAAAAACAAAGACGAAGACATTAATGCATGTGCTCTAAATTATGTTGATTCGAGAACTGGATTATCGTTAAAAAGTAATAAATACTTTATGAATAATATAATGTCGTATTCTCCGAACTCTTGTAAATTCATGTTTACACAAGACCAAATCGACAGAATGATCGCTACATTAGAAACAACCCGAAAAGGTTTATTGGCTCAAAACGGAAATTTATCTTTAGTACCGGTACAACAAGCAGAAGTTGATTTTGTTGCAGATAAAACTATAATCTGCCCTTCTAATAATAGCGTTACACTAAGAGATGCCTCAACGTGTATTCCTAACAGCCTTTTACCAAATAGCCAATATCCTGGTATTAGTTTTCTTTGGACTGTTACCAATGGCACTACAACATTAAACTCTACTGTGCAGAATCCAAGTTTTGCTTTGACACAAGGCGGAACTTATGATGTAACATTAGCCATTACCACTTCAGCAGGAACTGTTACAAAAACAAAATCAAAGCTTATTACTATAGGCGAGACCGGAACTACTCCGTCTTGTAAATTTGGAACGTACCAAAGCGGGAACTTTGGAGCTGCATTAAGTAAAGTAGAATTTAACACCATACAAAACACAACTTCTGTAAGTTTAAATGAACAATACTCTGATTTTAAATGTTCAAAAATTACCGAAGTTCAAACCTCTAAAAGTTACCAATTACAAACCTCTATCTCTACTATAACAAGTCGTAATAGTTATGTTAAAGCTTGGATTGACTATAATAATGACGGGGTTTTTAATAAAAGTGAAGTCATCTTTGCCGGTAAACAAATGAGAGACCAAACCCAAACACTACGTACTGTTTTATCACACAATATTGTAATTCCTAATCAAGTTGTAAGTAATAAAATTTTAACGATGCGTATCGTTTACAGATCTGCTTCTGCTGATTTAGACCCTTACTCTGATACAGCTATATCAGACTCTGGCTGTTATCCAAGTTCATCAAATGTTTTTGATGTTGAAGACTATGGTATAATAATCAAAAGTGGAACATTGGGTGTTGAAAATTTCGAAAGTGAGCTACCGTCTTATGTTATCTATAAAAACAACGGTTCTTTCAGGGTTGAAGCTAATAAGATACTATTACAGGAAATCTATGTCTATGATATTACCGGTAAAGTTTTATTTCATTTCGATAAAATCAATTCAGCCCACTATGATTTACCAGTATTAAACAATCACCAGATGTATATTATTAAACTAAAAGATACAAATGGTACTGTTTATTCTAAAAAGGTCATTAATTAATTCAAGTTGCCAGTTCTCTTATCACTAAAATAAAACAAGTTATAAGATTGTCTAAAAAAGTCTCACGCAGATTTCAGCAGAATGAAACAAAAAAATCTGCAGAATCAGCAGAATCTGCGTGAAAAAATGTCTTAGTTTGATAATATTGTGCTTTAGCTGGAGGAATATAGTTAAGATTAAAAATTAAACGATATTGGCCAAATATGCCGTGCTTTTTTCGGCTAAAGCCAATTGTACGCTCTCAATCATTTACCTCCAGCTAAAGCTGGAGGCTATTTAAATTAAAAAAAAACAATTAGCCAGCAACTTGAATTAATTAGAATTTAGCTTTTTAGAGGTTCGCCATATAAATAAGTTATAAAACAAGAAAGCTCCTGTTCAGTCGAACAGGAGCTTTTCAAACAAATTAATCTCAATCAATTCAAAATTACAATTTTCACTTTTTATTCTTCAATTTTCACTTTTAATTTTTATCCGACAGTCCACGGGTTAACCATCCTCTTTTATTTGCTGTAACAATTGCATAAGGCGTTATCCAGAACAAACTAAAGGTGTAGAATATACTATAGGAATAAGCCCATAGTGAATCAGCAAAATTGTATCTTTTGGCGTAAAATAAAACCGGAAAAGTAGACACTATCAAGATACTCAACAAAGTCGAGCTTAAAAATAACAACGGATGTGTCAGTATAAAAAACAGCATAAAAATCAGAAACGGATATGCTAAAATGATTTGCAAAGATTGGTTCACAAATAAAAGTCTTGTACCAAACTTAGATCCTTTTCTAAAATCTTTAAAAACATATTGTGCCATCATAAGATTCTCACGCACATTACTCCTGCTCCATCTGATAAACATTTTATATAAACCGGTATATTCTTCCGGTACATTTGTTAAAACCAAAGCATTTCGCTGAAACAACACATGAAGTCCTTGTTTTAGAATCATATTGGTCATCGCACGATCTTCTCCAATATCAGAAGGTTGTCCCATAAAAGTTTGATTGATCCATTCCGGAAGACATTCCAAAACAGCATCTCTGCGGTATGCCGCTGCTGCACCCGGAGTACAAAGCACCGATCCCAGACTACTTTCAGCAGAACGCATAAATTCAAAACTCATTACAAAACTTACGTTTAACATTTTAGGAAGCAATGCTTTTTTATTGTTCAAAACAAGAACATTCCCGGCGACTGCACCACATTTTTCGTCAACTATAAAAGGACTCACTAAATTTCTCAAAGTATCCTTTTTTACAATCGAATCACTATCTACCGTTACAAAAATTTCTCCTGTACCAAGTTCAAATCCACGGTGAAGGGCATGTCGTTTTCCGGCATTTTCAGGTTGTTGAAAAATGGTCAAACGATCTCCTAACTTTATTTTTGCTTGTTGCATCCAGTACCAGGTATCATCTTTACTCCCATCATCAATAGCAAGTATTTGTAGTTTTTGCTCCGGAAAATCGCTTTCGGCTAAACTCAATAAAGTATCCCAAACCAATTTTCCTTCATTATACGCAGGAACGATAACGGTACAGGTTGGCAATAAATCATCCGAAACGGACTCGATTGGTTTGTAGCGCAGGTAAAGAAATAAATTATAAGCAAAAACACCGCTTTGAAAGACAAATAAAGCAATCGCTAAAATTAAAAAAGAAAATCCCCAACTGGAATTTATTCGGTCAATTTGAAACTGATCAAAATCGGTTTGAAATTGATGCACCATAAAAGCGCCCGTTAACATCAGTATAAAAGTACTTGCAAGGACTATTAAACCTAATGGACTTGCCTTTTCTTCACTGTTATTGGTTGCTGTTTTACTCTTAAAACGAAAAATGGAACTGCTTACAGAATGTTCGTTATTGTTTGTATTGTCGCTTGTAGTATAAAATTGTTCTGAAATAATTGTTTCACTCTTCATATTGTACTTCTATTGATTTCTATCCTATGGCTTTTAAATAAATTTTCCCGAAAACAGGAATTCACAGTAACACATTTAGCAATGCATGTGCCATTATCCTATAAAATGGATTCTGAGGGATTTACGATAATTCAATACGATTTAGTGTGTATAAAGTTTATACACTTGTACAATGTTTATACAGGTTTTGTGTATCCGGAAGCTAAGATTACGAGTAAATACAATTGCTTTGAAGTGTTGCAACCGTCAATTCTATCAATTTTGAAAAGTACTTCAAAATGAATTTTAAAATGCTCCTTTATTAACGCAAAAAAAAGAGGAATAGTATTTACCTACTCCTCTTTTCATGTTTCATGTTTCACGTTTCATGTTTCATGTTTAATGTTTAATGTTTTACATTCCACATTTCACAACAAACAAGCCCCATCAAACGATCTGAAAAAATTGCAATTTCCCTGAACCGCACTCCACGGTTTAATTTACTCTTTTTTTCCTTTTAGAAGTTTGCCCTCTTTAGTAAATTCAAGATCAATTTTGTTCGTTAAATCTACATCGAGGTCTTTGTGACCGTAATCAATGTGGGTTATTTTTTCGTTCGGATAGTTTTTTGCGACATAGTCTTTAACAGCTGCCGGGATAAATGCAGTCGGAATTGGCTTCTTACCTCCGTCTACCTCTCGATAGGAACCGTCTTTCCAGAACTCAACTTCGGTTCCGTCTTTCAGTATGACTTCATATCCTTTTTCACCGTGTTCCGCGTCTTTTTTGACTACTTCAACAGTGGTGTAACTAAAATGTTTTTTTAGAAAATCTTGTGATGCTTCGGGAAGCTCGATAATTTTGATTCTCTTTTGCGCGTTAGCCGATATTGCAAAACCCAGCAATACTGTGGCAAAAATGATTTTTATTTTCATGATTCAACTGTTTTAAGGTTATTGCCTTACTAATTTACTACAAGCAAAAATGTTTCCAAATCAATTTAAGAAACCTTTATCACTTATAAAATATCTCTTTAAAAATGCTAATCTTATATTTTTTACTTTTCTAAATGTGTTTACAGCTCATTACTAACTCCATTTCCAACACGATTTCGTCTTCCGGAATACTTTCAAATAAAAATAAACAGCAAATAATTCTTTTTATTTCAGTTCGTAAGTCCCGTAAACATTCACTTTTACGCTCACGTTCATTTTTTTTTACATTTTTTTTATTTTTTTTGTCCAATTTTGAAAGTTCAATTGTTATTAGAGTATAAACATTTAAAAATCACACTACATGGAAACTAGAATTAACGTATTTGAAAAAGGTCAAAAAGCAATCGGAACTTTATTTGCAATTACCGGTTATTTGAAAAAATCAAGCCTCGATAAATCTCTTATGGAATTAATCGATTTTAGAATATCTCAAATTAACAATTGTGCTTATTGTTTAGACATGCACTCCAAAGAAGCATTGGCCAATGGCGAAACTACACAACGTTTATTTGGATTAAGCGCCTGGAAAGAAACTCCTTACTTTACAAAACGTGAAAGAATTGCTCTTGCCTACGCAGAAGCTGTAAATGCTTGTGATGTTCCCGATGAAATTTACAATATTGCACAAGAGGAATTTACGGAAGAAGAATTAATAGATCTTACACTTGCCATCACGACAATAAATACCTGGAATCGCATTAATATTGCTTTTGCTAATACCCCGGGAACTTACAGAGTGGGGCAATTTGGATAATTAAATTGGATTTTTTAATCCCGCAAAACACTATTTTTATCATTGGAATAAAAGCAGTGTGTAGCCCAAACAATTTTACAAAAGCAAATTGACAACTTATAAAACGTACAAAAATGAATGAATTTTTATTGATTTTCAGAAGAGATTTTATAACCAAAGAGACACAGCCTTCACCCGAAGAATTGCAACAACATTTACAACAATGGCAAAACTGGTTTGGCAGCCTTGCAGCACAAGACAAATTAGCAAGACCCTTACAACGTTGGGACGGACAAGGTAAATTGGTTTCTTCTAATAAAGGAATCACCGATGGTCCCTTTGTTGAAATCAAAGAATCAATTGGAGGGTTAATTATAATCAAAGCCAAAGATTATGAGGAAGCAGCCGAAATCGCACAGGGATGTCCGGTTTTAAATTTCGGTGGAAACGTTGAAATTCGTATGGGCGTTTAAACTCTCAAATGACAAATTTTAAAAATGCCTTTGTATCTTTACTTGGGCATTTTTACTTTACACTATGGAGAACAAAGAACTTATACCTCATTTATTCAGAACCGAATATCAAAAAATTGTTTCTGTTCTTTGTAACCTGTTTGGTATTCATCATATCGAAATTGCCGAAGATATCGTGAGTGATACCTTTTTGTCTGCTTCAGAGACCTGGGCTATAAAAGGAACACCTGAAAACCCGGCCGCCTGGCTCTATACCGTTGCCAAAAACAAAACCAAGAACTACTTGAAGAGAAATACTCTTTTTGAAACCAAAGTAGCCGCTGAAATAAAATACAACACCCCACTAAACAATCCCGAAGTCGACATTGATTTATCGGATCAGAATATTGCCGACAGTCAATTGGCAATGATTTTTACAGTTTGTAATCCTTGTAATTCCAACGAAGCACAGATTGCACTGGCACTAAATCTACTGTGTGGTTTTGGAATCAATGAAATTTCCGATGCTTTCCTTTCCAATAAAGAAGTCATTTACAAAAGAATCAACCGCGCCAAAGAAAAGCTTAAAGAAGAAGATATTAAAATTCAAAACCCAAGTATCTCGGAAATAAAGGAACGAATAAGTACCGTTTTGAAAACCATTTATCTGCTTTACTCGGAAGGCTACTACTCTACTTCACAAAATACGATGTTACGCGAAGATCTGTGTGCCGAAGCCATGCGTCTTACTTATCTATTAATTAGTAACAAAAACACTAATTTACCGGAAACGAATGCTTTAATGGCTCTAATGTGTTTCCATTCTTCCCGATTTGAGGCCAGAACAGCCGAAAACGGAGAAATTATCTTATACGTCGATCAGGATCAATCGCTTTGGAATCAGGAATTAATAGAGCGCGGAATGTATTTTCTGAGCCAATCTTCTACCGGGAATACTCTTTCAAAATACCATCTTGAAGCCGGAATTGCCTATTGGCATACGATTAAAGAAGATACAACCGAAAAATGGCAACATATTCTGGAATTATACAACAATCTGATTATTTTAGAATATTCTCCTATTGTCGCGCTAAACAGAACCTATGCTTTATCAAAAGTAAAAAGCAAAAAAGAAGCCATTGCAGAAGCCGAGAAACTCAATTTGACCGACAATCATTTTTATTATTCTTTGCTTGGAAATCTATATGCGGATTTTGACACAAAAAAAGCCTTGAAACAATTTGAAACAGCTTTGGAGTTAGCCAAAACGACAGCGGATCAAAACGTTATTAGTAAAAATATCGAGAAATTGAACTTAAAAAACAACCACTAATGACCCAATACTTATTCCCAAAATATTACATTGCAGCGCATGAATACCTTAGTCTTTTTCTTTAACGACGAAAAGATCGTTAAAAGGATAGGTAATAAAATAAACTTTACTTCCATATTCTGATTTTTTCTTAAACCTGAAAATGATGACATACGATTCTCCCTCAGAAACATCAGGGGGAACTTTAACTGAAAAATGAGTATAGGATTCATTTACTACACCGGAAGTAGTAAAAGCAGAATTTAATCTTCTATTGTTACTACAGGCAAACTCAACACCTTCCAATACCAAAGACTCCGGTTCAACATTCTTATTATCGGAAGACACCAATCTAATTATTGTCCCAATCGGGCCTTCTGATGGTGCAAACGAAATGATTTCAAATACTTCCATATATACTGTCCTTATTTTTTGTACTCCATAAAAACTACACGCGATTAAAATAACAACCAAACCCTCAGTAAAATAGATTTAAATCGATATTTGAGTGTTTTCATCTTATATTTGAAAAATACTTTTCGGTTTTGCGAATTGGCAAGATTTTTACTTCCACAAAACTTTTGGACTTGAACCCTATTCGAAAAAAAAAATAGAATTCTACTAAAACCAAATTACCTATTTGAGCGTATTTGTAAGAAAGGATACTCTTGAATGAGGTGAATTCAAATGAATAATACGTTTTTTGGAGCTATTGAACTTTACCTCATTCCTGATTATTCGCCATTAAACAAAGTAACAGGTGGAAAAAATAAACATTCAAACATTAAAAGAATCTTTAAATTATCTGGAAAGCAAACAGCGTCAATTAAACCGACTGCACGAAACAGATAGCCGAAGTCTCGAATCAATAATAAAATATACAAAAAAGGATATGATAGAGCGGTTCAATTTATTGGATTTTGACTCTTATATCAAGCAGGAAATCGAAAATACGGATACTTTCATCAGTATCGTAAAAAACATTATAGAGACCAACTCCTAGGGGAGCTTCTAAGATTTGACCAAAACACAAAGTCAGAAATAAAAAAACGCCTCAAAAATTGAGGCGTTTTTACACTATTTTAGCGGCATTAATCAAATTATGCTTTCGCTTTTCTTTTCACGGTACAACCAATTTCTTTCGTTTCTGTTATAGTTGGCTTTTGATTCTTTTGTAAGGCCGAAATTACGTCTTCAACATACTTTGTTTTTTCTGCTTTGTCTCCTTCTGGATCATTGTCAATCGCACCGGTATATTCTACAAAAGTTCCTTTTGCACTTTTAGACACCACAAAAAGATGTGGTGTATGTTTGGCACCATATTGATCGGTTACCAACTGTCCTTTATCAAATAAATAAGGGAAAGCGTATTTTTTATCTTTAGCCAAATCCTGCATTTTATCAAACGTATCAGCTTTTGATGCTTCCGGATCATTTGGATTAATGGCGATTACAGGATATCCTTCGGGTTTAAATTTTTTGTCCAGGTCAATTATTCGTTGTTCATATGCTTTGGCGTACGGACAGGTATTGCACGTAAAAACCACAATAAAACCTTTTGCTTTTGGAAAACTTTCAAAAGAAACGTCTTTGTTGTCTACATTTTTAAGTTTAAAATCCGGTGCCGTCTCTCCGGCCTTTAAAGTTTTGCTTTGCGCCTGAGAAAGAAAGGCAGTCAAAAACAACATAATGGTGATGTACTTTTTCATGATTTATAGTTTTTTATACTCGGTTAATAATTGTTCGTAGCTAAGTTCACTTTCGGTGAATTTTCGTTTCTCCTTTTTAATAAATAGTGTTGCCGGAATACTCCCCGACCACGATGGTTCTATACGATCGATATATTCCTGTGGATTGCTTTCGTTGAGAAGAAAAACCTCATTTTTTATCTTTTTTCTTTTCACAAAAGGAATGACTGCCGAACTCAATTTCGATTTAAAATCCACACTAATCAACAATACAACCAGTTTTTCTGATTGATACTCTTGACTTAATTTTTCAAAATGCGGTAATTCTTTAATACAGGGTGCACACCAAGTCGCCCAGAAATTCACCACATAAGTACTGTCATTTCCTTTTTTTATTCTTTCCTGAAGCTGATCAACCGTAATGAGTTTAACTTGCTGACCGTAAAACGTTGCTGAATACGTCAGTAAAAAAGCGAAAATTATAAAAATATTGATTTTCTTCATCTAAGTACCTAATTGGGTTTCTTTTATACTATTTGGATTCTCTGTAACAAATATAAATATTATATCTAACCTGTTGAGCATAATTTTTTAACACATAGAAACATAGATTTAGAGTTGTTCTTTTCCCAGAGTTTTTTAAGAAAATTACATTTTTTTCACATAGTCTTAATGTAAATTATTTTAAGTGAAACGTCTTTTTTGCGGCTTTGCTAGCTATGTCTTTATGTATTAAAAAAATCACACCCAACAGATCATCCCTACTGCCTAATCACTCCTAAACGCAGTATTTTGAGCCCGCCAGAAGCCTTATTATAATCTTAAAATAACCCGTTGAGCATAATTTTTTTTAACACATAGAAACATAGATTTAGAATTGTTATTATTGGGGAGTTATAAGAAAATCAAAAAAAATTCACATAGTCTTATGCGATTTATGTTAAGTGAAACGTCTTTTTTTGGGCTTTGTTAGCTATGTCTCTATGTGTTAAAAAATCGCACCCGACAGATCACCCCTACTACTTAATCACTCTTAAATGCCGTGTTTTAAGCCCAACAAAAGCCTTATTGTGATCTTGACATCAAAATATACCTCAAGTAAATTTTAAGCTGTTATATTACAGAATAAGCTTTATTTTTGCACCAAATAAAAACTGCAAATGAATTTGTCCGAGCTTATCGTAAATGATACTGAAAAAATTGCGTTGAAAGATCTGTTTTTTAGTCCCGAGAATAAAGCTGCCTTAGCGCAGACGATCAAAGAGCATCACTATCTGGAGGAATTAAAAAAATACAATTTTAAAGTAGATCATAAAATACTGCTTTACGGTCATTCGGGCTGCGGTAAAACCACAACGGCAAAAGCAATCGCGACGGCTTTGGGGAAAAACATTGTCATTTTAAATCTTAGTACTCTAATAAATGCTCGCATTGGCGAGACATCCAAAAATGTAAAAGCCTTATTTGACAAGGCGATTCGCGAAAAAGCAGTGCTGTTTTTGGACGAATTTGATCAGATTGGAAAAAGTCGCGATAGCGAAGACAAAGACGTGGGAGAAATGAGACGTCTTGTAAATACCATCATTCAGTTAATTGATTACTTTCCTGCAGACAGTTTACTGATTTGTGCCACCAATCATTACCACAGTATTGACACTGCTTTATTGAGAAGATTTCAGTTGCAATTGAAATTTGAGATGCCTCACGAAAACGAACTTGATCGTTATTACGATACGATCTTAGAAACTTTCCCCGTTCAATTCCGGGATATTCCACGAAAATATCAGATTTCTTATGCTGAGGCCAAAGATTACACTCATACGCTGATGAAAAAGCAAATTATTGCAGCATTAGAGCTTGCTCACAAAAAAGACAGGGTTTAGAACCATTAAGCTAAACCCGGCCCTGTTTAGGCTTTGTTATCTATGAGTCTAGGTGTTAAAAAAATGCGTCCAAGGGGCTATTTATTCCTTCCGGATCAGATAAATCAATATCTCTTCTTCCAGTTCTTTTGATAAGTTTTCAAACTCCAACTGGTTGCGAAAATCCTTTTCAAATTTCTTTCTGTACTTCTCTGTTTTGATTCTACTCTTCGAATACTCATCACAGATTGTTTTAAATTTATCATCTACCAAATACAAAATCTTAAGCGATTCGATGTATTCAGCAAATTTTGTATTGTACAATTCGTTGGGAAGGGACATATTTCTCTTTTTAAATAAAACAATAAATTAAAAAAATAAGCAGCTGTTTAATGAAATCGTTTTTTAATAATCAATTGTTACTATTGTTTTGATACCTACTAAATTAACAAGAAGTATTAAACAATAACTTGCAAAGAGGTTTCATTCTATAAAATGAAACATAAACATCCTAGATAATACGGTTTTGAAACACATAAAAATTAAAAAAGTCTTTCTCTTTGAACTAATTTTGAGCTTTTATTGAATCAATTCTAAGAGTTATGAGGAAGTAAAATCTCGCAAAGTCGCAAAATCGCAAAGTTTTAATAAAGAAGTAAAAAAAACCTTTAAAGCCCCTATCATTTCGAGAAAGCTAAAATGAGAAATTAGAAAACAAAATAGTAAAGCTTAAAAAATAAGAAGAAAAATTTGGCGTCTTTGTGTCTTTGCGAGACCCTCAACGCGAAAATTTGGAAAATGTCCCTTTGAAAATTGATGGCAAAAAAAGTATAAGATCTGCTACTTCTAACAAAAGAGAAATTCTACAACTTTTGAACTTGATTCACTTTATTCTAAAACTTTTTCTATCTTGACGTAACAAAATTTCATAACACTGACTCATTAAAAAACAGAAAAAGACATCCTGCCCCAACCAATTCTAAAGCAAAAACCAATGACAACAGATATCATCGAATTAAACGACTTTATTGTTTTGATTGAACAATCCAACGCAACAAAAACATTTGTTCAAAAATGTGAAATTGATGGTGACGCTGTAGGATTTGCCTTTTATGGTTCAGGCAATGTTGAACTGGAAATAAAACACAACAATCAAACGAAATACTTAACCAACACCACGGGTTTGGCCATTTGCTTTTTTGGAAATCAGAAAGTAGAATTTGCGCATAAAATTGAACCCGATAAACCTTTACAGTCCATTAGCATCTTCACCAAACTAAAAAATCTGCCTTCTTTACCGCAAGCAGAAAAAGAAGTTTTTGAAAAATACCTGCCTCAATTACTCAACCCTCAGGAGCATTTTGTAAAAGGCCCGTCTTTTTATATGACCTTGGACATGCAACTGGCCGTTCAGAAAATTTTCAATACCAATTATACCGACAATACCCGATTGTTATTCCTGAAAAGTCAGATCAACGAACTACTAGCGCACTTTTTCGGACTATTAGCAAGTGATCAAAAACAAGCCTTTTCTGATAAGGACAAAGACAAAATTTTTCAGGCCAAAGAAATTGTCACACATAATTACTCCCAACCTCCTTCTATCACCCAACTATCTAAAATGGTTGGACTTAACAGCAACAAGTTAAAAAAGAACTTTAAGGAAATATTTGGCATTCCGGTATTCAAATTTGTTCAGGAAGAACGATTAAACAAAGCTTATGAGCTGTTACAGAACAAGGATAAAACGGTTCAGGAAGCCGCTTGGGAAGTGGGTTACGAAAGCATCAGTTCTTTCTCTAATGCCTTTTATAAAAAATTCGCAACCCGCCCGAATGATGTAAAGCAAAAGTACTTTTCAAACAAATCATAATTCTTTTGCAACAAATGATTTAGCCTTAAACCAGGCACCTTTGTATCAGTATTCACTTAAAAAATATTGATATGAGCAAAAAGAAAATTTTAGTACTTGGTGCTAACGGAAAAACCGGACGAAGAGTCGTAGAACGTTTACAACACCTAAACGATATAGAAATCATCATCGGATCGCGTACTGCGGAGCATCCTTTTGATTGGGAGAATCCTGAAACCTGGCCAGCAGTTATTGAAGGAGTTCATTCGGTTTACATCACTTTTCAACCCGACCTGGCAGTTCCCTCCGCTCCGGAAATTATCACCGAATTTACACGTCTTGCGAATAAATTTGGCGTTGAAAAAATGGTTCTCTTATCAGGAAGAGGTGAAAAAGAAGCACAGGTATGCGAAGAAATAGTACAATCTACCGCAAAAAGCTGGACTATTATAAGAGCGAGCTGGTTCAATCAAAACTTTAGCGAAAGCTTCTTTCTAGAGCCCATTTTAGCCGGCTTTGTCGCCTTACCCCGAGCAGAGGCTCTCGAACCTTTTACCGACGCTAATGATATTGCCGATGTCGTTACTGCATGTCTTTTGAATGACAAACACAACAGTCAAACCTATGAACTTACCGGACCAAGATTATTAACCTTCCCCGAAACCGTTAAAGAAATTGCCAAAGCAACAGACCGAGAGATTCAATTTCAATCTTTAACTCTGGAAGAATACACGCAGCAACTACGGGAATATCAAGTTTCGGAAGATCATATCTGGCTGATCAACTACCTTTTTGAACACGTATTGGACGGCAGAAATTCAAGTGTCACCAACGACATCGAAAAAGTGCTGAACCGCAAAGCCACCGATTTCAGTGCTTATGCAAAAGAGATCGCAAAAACCGGAATTTGGAATGCTGTAAATGTCTAAAATCACGATCATGGCTTATTCAAAAATTCTGCTGCCCGGTATTTTTGTGTGGATTTGTGTTAGTCTGTCCTTTTCACTTTTAGGTCTAATTCCGATAGTGAAAGATTACTTTAACCTGCAAACCCTAATAGTAATGATGCTGATTGTTTTATATGCTATAATCGGAGCTTCTTTTCACTATAAAAACAGTTCAAAAATGCACGGTTTAACTCTTGGTTTAATTATGTCCGTCACAGCATTATCATTGGATGTCTTAATTACCGTTCCTTTGGTCGAAATTCCAAACGGAAGAACCTATCAAAATTTTTTTGCAAGTCCGGTTCTTTGGCTATTGGCTTGCATAAATTCGATAACCGTTTATAGCTATTGGAGTGTGAAAATTAAAGCTAAAAAACACTCTTTTTAACACAAAATTTAATGACAAAATGGCAAAAACTCCAATTTCTCACAATTGGAGTTTTCTGTATAAACTCATAAACAATTAAATCAAATAAAGAAACATAACAAACTGAATAACAATATAACTAAATCAATTCCTACAAAATATAATTTCAGTAAAAAAGCAAGTCTTACACCTCTAAAAAAGCCGCTTTTTATTTCAGAACCGCTATGGCGTTTAAATTTTAATTTTCTAACCAAAACTTTCTCTTAAATCATGACTGATTTTAACGAAAGTTCCTCAAAAAAAATTAAATTTGAGCCCTTAATTCATTCCCAAATTTTATGATTCAAAAAAGAAGTTTTACGCGTTTTCTGAGTTTATTGACGTTGTTGTTTTTTACCACACTTACCTACTCGCAAACTCCGGCTAAAAAAACAGAAGGCCGTTCTAAATTATTTGAAGAAACCGCAACCGACAGCGATTATCTGATGGCAATTGAAAAAGCCAGTACGGTGATGGAAACAGCATACAACGATGCCGATTTTGACGGAGCCAGTCATCACCTTTTTGGAGAGATTAAAGGAACCCAAAGCAAACTGGATTTAATTTTAGAAAGTCTCAAAGACGCCAATCCAAATGTGCGCAACCAACAAATGTATCGTGTTGTTTTAAAAGAAATCCAACAACAATTGGACGAACAGAATAATGCCATCAACTTACGCAATAAAAATCTTGAAAAAATCAAAGACCGATTTATCGAATTGCGCAAAGACAAAACATTAATAGGGCTTTTAAAAGATACGATCCGCCGTAAAAATTTTAAGAATGAATTTGCCAATCTTAGAAAAAAATACAAGAATACGGACAGTCTGATGACTAAAAACCAAGGCGTATTAAACAAATACAAAAGGCTGACCGTACAAAGAAAAATTGCCGTTTCTAATGCGCTTATCGCCGTAGAAAGCAAACTTGAAAAAACCGGAATCAGCATTCTTAAAAAAGAATATCCTTTTTTATGGAATGTAACCGATTCTATACCCAAAAAGAAAGTAGCCCAGACCATCAAATCAAAAATAATTGTCGAAGAACATGTCGCAATCTATTATCTGGGTTATTGTGCCGGGGGCTTATTTACCTTAGCATTTTTCATAGGTTTATTGGGTTGGTACATCTCTCGCAATATCAAATACCTGAAAAGCAACGGCCATGCCGAGAACTTGTCTCTTTTTAATTTTAAATACCTCAACAGAGGCATTCTGATTCCTGTAGCCGTAATAGGCCTTAACATTGCCGTGGTAAGCAATCTGTATGCTCCGGCTTTATTTATTGAAATACTTCAGCTTATCCTACTCGGAATTCTTACGATCCTTTTCAAAAACAAGTGGTCTACAAATGCGATGAGAAACTGGACCTTTCTTTTGGGACTGTTTTTTGCCCTCTGTTTCCTCGATTTATTTATCAGTGTCGGGCTATTGCAACGTTGTTGCTTTATTATCATAAACCTATGTGGAATACGCTATGGACTGGTTCAGATCAAAAGTGTGAAAGACGAATTGTACATTAAAGGGTTCTTTAAATGGGCCAGTATTCTTTTTGTTGGGTTTAATGGTTTGTCGATACTTTACAATATTTTCGGACGCGTTTCGCTTTCTAATATGCTAAGTTTAACGGCTTTTATTTCCCTTACTCAAATTATCGCACTAAGTGTTCTTTTGAAAATAATCTTAGAAGTTATTATTCTACAAATCTACACGACAAGGGTTAAGCGCGGAATTGAGAAGATTTTCGATCACGAAAGTTTATCAGATACCTTAAAAAAACCGTTTATTCTGATCATCAGTTATATGTGGCTGGTTGTGATTGCTTCAAATTTGAATATCTGGGAATCACTTCGGGCTTGGTTCGGATCGCTGCTTAGCCATCCTAACACCATTGGCAGCATTACCTTTACCTTAGGCAACATTTTATTGTTTTTTATCATTATCTGGGTTGCGCATTTGCTGCAAAAATACGTCGCTTACTTTTTTGGAGAGATTGATGATGAAAACGAAGAAAACATCAACAAAAGACAACATTCCAGATTACTGATCACCCGACTTGTTGTTTTAATTGTGGGATATCTTCTGGCGGTAGCAGCTTCGGGTATGCCTTTAGACAAGTTAAGCATTCTTTTAGGTGCTTTAGGTGTAGGAGTCGGACTTGGATTGCAAAACATCGTCAGTAACTTCGTTTCGGGTATTATCCTGATCTTCGATAAACCGATACAGATTGGAGATGTAGTAGATATCAGCTCTGAATCAGGCCGCGTAAAATCTATGGGATTGCGTACCACAAAAATTAATGCCTCAAATGGAGCCGAGATCATTATTCCGAATGGAAACCTATTATCTCAAAACATCACCAACTGGACGTACACGGACAATTTTAAGTTGGTCGAGGTTTCTATTGAAATTACAGGAGATAGTTCACCAGAAGCCATTAATAGCATCATAAACGAGTCCCTGCAAACGATTCCTTTGGTTAACGACACAAAACCTTCACAAATTTATTACACCGCCATTTCTGAAGGGAAATTTAAAATCCAGATTAAATTCTGGTGCAGTATTTACAAAACCGAGGAAACCGTCAGCAATGCCCGTCAGGTATTGTTTAGCAACTTTAAAGCAAAAGGTCTGGCTTTTTCAACCTAAAATCTGTTCTGATTCAAAAAAACCAAAAGCCGTCAAGTATACATTTGACGGCTTTTAATTTATACTCTATTGGACTTAAAATTTCTCAGCAAATTCTTTTGCAAAATCCTCCAATTTGATTTTTCCATCCACAGAGAAACTTCCTTTTATAAAATCTTCTGTAATTTTACCACTTCGCAAGCCTGATCCCATTTCGGTATACAAACCGGCAATTTCTTCGGGCAATCCCGCCTGTATCATCCCCTGCAAAGATTGTTCATCCGTAAACTCAACCCAAGGTAAATCGGTTTTATCAATGGCTAATCCTATTGCTTTTGCGATTTCACCTGGAGTTCGTACATCGCTAATGATATAACGGATGTTTTTACCTGTAGCTTCTTTTAACAACTCTTCCGCCACTGCGGTTGCAATGTCTTCGGGATGTACTAACGGCATTTTAATACCAACAGGATAATTAGCACCCATAATTCCGGCACCTTTAATCATCGGGACATCATTGTACAAATTGGTATAGAAAAATCCGGCACGCAGAAAAGTAACCGCTGCACTTTCTAATTTATTGTAAACTGCCTCTATATGATGAAGTCCTGCAATTGGACCTGTTCCACCTGCTAAATCTGCACCGATACTGCTAAGCATTACTACACGCTTAATATTTGCGGTTTGTATTGCTTTCGCGAAAGCTTCTCCGGCCTCAACGGTATTAGAAATCACATTTTTCCCTCCTAAATTGGGTGGTGTCATTGCAAAAATAGCGTCAGCTCCGATAAAAGTATCAGTCAAAAAAGCAACGTCACTAACCGAACCAATAGCCGCTTTTGCCCCTATTTTTTCAATTGCTTCTTTTTTATCGGCATTACTACTGATAACCGTTACATCATGTCCGGCAGCTACCAGTTTGTTTGCCAATGGCTTTCCTATGTTTCCTAAAGAACCTGAAAGTATAATTTTCATCTTTAATTTGTTTTAAATTTATAAAAACAAAGGTATATTTGTACTTACTTTTATACAAGTACTTACCCTAAAGTATGTATCATGACAGCAATCAAAGAAGCCTCTACAATACAGGAAAACAAACAATACGCATTAGACACCTGTCCTGTGACTTATGTAATGGAAAAAATTGGCGGATACTGGAAACCCATAATCCTTTACCACTTATCAACCGGTAATAAGCGCTACAGCGAATTAAAAAGAGCGATCCCGGCCATAACCGAAAAGATGCTTATTCAACACCTGAAACAACTGGAAGCAGATGGTTTGGTAATCAGAGAAGCCAAACCGGTTGTACCTCCGTTTGTAACCTACAAATTAAGCAATGCCGGAAATGGTTTGATTCCTGTAATTCATGCCATGGCAGAATGGGCTTTTAAAGAAAAGGATGGGGTTTATAAAAAGTAATAAGATTCGTTGAAAAAAATCTCAATACTAAATTGCAAAACCTTACCTATGATTTACAACAAGATCGTCGTACTTTTATTACCCAATAAGAACTTAATACAATCACTATGGAAAATCAGGATAAAATTAGAAAAGTAGCCATTGTTGGATATAACCGAATTCCGTTTGCCAGGGCTAATACTTTCTATTCGGATGTAAGTAATTTACAAATGATGACGGCTACATTTGATGGTCTTATCGAGAAATACAAACTGCAAGGTCAATTGCTTGGAGAAGTGGTTGGTGGTGCTGTAATCAAACATACAGCAGATAATAATCTAATACGAGAGTGTGTGATGAAGACTGCTCTTGATCCTGCAACACCTGCCTGTGATTTGCAACAAGCTTGCGATACAGGAATTGAAAGTGCCATCTACATCGCCAACAAAATTGCCCTTGGACAAATAGAATCCGGAATTGCTTGTGGTGTTGATTCGATCAGCGACATGCCAATTGCGGTGAGTGAAAAGCTCCGAAAAATATTGCTCCAGGCAAGAAAAGCAAAATCATTAGGGGAAAAAATCAAGTTGTTTCTGAAAATCCGACCAAAGGATCTGACGCCCTTAGTGCCCAAAAACGAAGAATCACAAACCGGACTTTCTATGGGTGGACACACAGAAATTACGGCTAAATATTACCAAATCACAAGAGAAGATCAGGACAAACTGGCCTTACAAAGTCATCTGAATATGGCTAAAGCTTATGACGAAGGCTTTTTTGCTGATATGATTAGTCCTTTTAACGGACTTGACAGAGACAATAATTTAAGAAAAGACAGCACACTGGAAAAACTCTCCAAATTAGCTCCTGCTTTTGATAAAATCAACGGAACACTTACAGCAGGCAACTCTACTCCGCTTACTGATGGTGCTTCGAGTATACTTTTGGCCAGTGAAGAATGGGCAAAAGAACACGGCTTACCGATTTTGGCTTACATCACCCACGCAGAAGTAGCTGCTATTGAATATGTCAAAAACCAACAAAATTTATTGTTAGCCCCTTTATTTGCTGCATCGCGAATGTTGGAGAAAGCCAATCTTACTTTGCAGGATTTTGATTATTATGAAATTCACGAAGCTTTTGCAGCTCAGGTTTTAGCCACGCTCAAAATTTGGGAGAGCCCCGAACTAAGCAAAGAAATTGGTCTTAAAAAACATCTAGGTGCCATAGACCGGAACAAACTTAATGTAAAAGGAAGCAGTCTGGCCGCCGCTCACCCCTTTGCAGCTACGGGAGGAAGAATAATTGGTGTAATGGCCAAATTGCTAAACGAAAAAGGCTCCGGAAGAGGGTTCATTTCTATTTGTGCAGCAGGCGGACAAGGAATTACAATGATTTTAGAGAAGTAGTTCTAGCTCTAGCTCAAAGTTGAAAAGGTTCTGAGGTTCTGAGATGCTGAGATGCTGAGATTTGGCTAAAGCCTTTTATATCCTTCTTTTATACCTCCAGCTGAAGCTGGAGGCTATTGAAAAAAAGCTGTGCGCCTTTGACCTCATTACCTCATTACCTTAATACCTCATTATCTCATTGCCTCATTATCTTATTACCTTAACAACTCTGAACCTCAGCACCTTTAAATCTCTTTAATGCGAAAAACCAAATGAAATACTCAATACAATTATTCCGATAACGATTGTGGTAATGACAACATATAAATAATCTTTCTCTAAAAAGAATGAAAACAATGACAATAATACTCTGAAAACCGGCGTCAGGAAAAGCAATACAATACCCAGAAATATTATAGATTCTCCCCTTCCCTGAATTACACCTTGGTATACTGCGGTAATTACTTCGAAAATATTTCGGTCATTTTCTTTAAAAACAGAGTAGTCTTCAAGCTCGTTGCCGTGATGTAACAGATATACAATACCTCCAATAAATGCTACGGATAACGAAGTCCAAACCCCATAACGCAATAAATTACCTATAATAGTCTGAAAATCTTTTTCTCCAAATTTTTCCTGTGTCATAGTCTTATATTTTTCCATTAAGTCCACTGTAGATCATGTTTAAGGCCAGTACAAAAATAAGACAGGCAAAAAAGATACGTAGTTTTTTAGGATCTGTTTTCACCAGAATTTTAGCTCCCGCCATGGCTCCAAACAGTACTCCGATAACAACTGGCATACAGATTCCAGGTTCGATATATCCTTTTTGAATGTAAATAACAGAACTCGCCATTGCAGTTACACCCATCATAAAATTACTGGTTGTGGTAGATACTTTAAACGGAACCCGCATGATATTGTCCATTGCAATTACTTTGAAGGCGCCTGAACCAATTCCTAATAACCCTGACATCATTCCGGCGATTCCCATCATGCTGAATCCTCCCAATACATTTTTTGTTCCGTAAGTCACCAACTCTCCATTGTGCGTAGGATAGGTTCCTTCTAATTTTAACTTTTTGGCTAATGGACTTGATTCCAAAACAATATGTTCTGTCTTTTTTCTTAATGAATTTATGGCGGAGAAAATCAAGGTCAGTCCAAATAAGACTGCAATAAAAGAAGTTGGCGCAATTGTAGAAAGCAATGCTCCGCAAACCGCTCCGATTGTGGTTGCGATTTCAAGAAAAATCCCTAAACGCATGTTGGTGATCCCTTCTTTTACATAAGCAGCAGCCGAACCCGATGAAGTGGCAATTACAGAAACCAAAGCAGCACCGATGGCATAATGAATATCGACTCCAAGAACAATCGTCAAAAGAGGTATGATAATGATCCCGCCACCTAATCCCGATAAAGAACCTATAAAACCAGCTAAAAATGCACCCAGAATCATAATCAGGGTAAATGTAAGTACTGTCATTTGGATTTATTTATTTGACAGCTAATTTACAAATACAATTCTGCTATTGGAACATTATATTTTATGACAAACAGGCAGAAACCACTTTTACGAACATAAAACATTAACTACCAATAAATTAACACTAAACTTAAAAAGACCTTAAAAATTCTATTCCTCAAAAATGGTTTACTTTTTACACACAACTGAGTATTTTTAGGTCATAAACGGAAATCTCAAATTGCATTATTTGTATCCTGTTTTAAAACAATCCAACTACAGCTGCTCTAAAGAAGGGTCTACGTTTTATCAATTCCTTTTCAAAAACATCTTATTACAATCATTGTAGTACGCTAATTTCCGGTTTAGCTGTTATATCCAAAACAGTAACCGTTTTTCGCTGAAAATTATGTAATTAGAAATCTAAATTCTATAAAGTAAAAACGGTTTATGGCCTTAATTTTGATACATACAACCTATTGAGGTTAATTTTTAAATCAAAAGTGTTATGGTAGAAAAGAATTATGATCCCGACAACGATCATTGTCCGGAAAAAGACACCGTAGAAAATCTTCATAAATCGAAGCTAAATAATGGTAATACTCAGACTGTAGAAGAATTTATAAATGATCATCCAAATTTTTCTAAAAACAAAGAGAAAGAATCCGGGCAAAAAAAGGATACGGATCGCACAAGAGATTAATATCCTAAAAAGAAGATTTACTAAAAAGAACTAATAAAAAAGCTATACCCCTTTATAATTACAGGTTTATAGCTTAAAACCGAATCTGAATTGATTTTCAGATTTTAAAAATGTCTAATTAAAAAAACAAAACAGAATATGGCAAATTTCATTAATCCATTACTAGCAGGAAATACCCCTTTATTAGAAGATAACACATCAAAAATCTCTGTCAAACAATTGATTTGTGCAGGAGTAGGTTCACTTTTAGTTGGTGCAGCTTTAAAGAAAACCGGACATGACAAAGCAGGGGCTTTTATTGCAGGTCTGGCTATACCAATGCTGACATCTGCTTGTTATAAAAAAATCAAGGAAAAAAAATCAGAGAATTTTAATAAGAGTACCGACATTACCGGAAATTATTATTAATCTCTCATCCCCAATAAAGAAAGCACTTCCGTAATAAGAAGTGCTTTTTTTTATGTTTTACAAAATGAAAAATGATTGCTAAATGAACTTTTGTACAAATCAAAAAGTGAAGTTGCTAGTTTGCAGTTTCACTTTTTTTTTGAACACAACTTCCCTTGTACTTAGTAAATATATGTGCAGTTATTCGTCGTAAGCGCTTATCATTTATTGGATTCTTACCGTCCTTATTAAAAAACTCTACCTGATTATTATTCTTGGAGTACCAAACTATTGGATCTCCATTTTTTTTAAAACAAGTTGTCGTATCACAAACTTCTATTTTTCTAAAATCCAACAGATTTTTATCGAGTGGAATTATGTCATTTGAATCCCTACTTATTTCTGAAGTACAATCTACGATTTCATAATGGTCTCCCGTCCACTGCATACAATCCTTTTTAATGAAAGCAAGATAAATTACCAGAGCAATCAGACAAAAAATTAAGGTTACCGCTAACATAGTTGATTTTGATCTCTTAAATAATTTATCAAATAACCTGCTCTTAAGGCTAATACCGTTACTCATTACTACTCCTGTAACGCCCTGTTTGACTACTCCCTCATCCTCTATTTTTACATCAATCGCTCCAAAAGCCGCTATTGCCATCAATTTATCACTTGGACTCCCGTTGTCTTGTTCCGGTTCTTCTTTGTAATCCTCTTCCTCTTCACTCTCGTTTTTTGGGATCTCCTCTAAAGGTTTCATCAAGAAGACTTCCGGTATATTAGGATTCTTTACTGATTGATCTAATCCAATTATACCTCTTTCCTTATATTTCTTATAGGGACGTGGCTGAAAGTCAACCAAAATTGCCGCAAGTTCTACAGCAAATCTATTAGAAGGAACTTTCTCCCCTTTCAAAAAACTTCCAATAGGTCTAAATCTATCTGTTTGCTCTTTAAAATGATTCCTTTTTTCAAGATCGAATTCAAAATCAAAGAAAGAATGAAACGTTTTTAAATCATCACTATTCGTATTGGAGTTGAATATTTCCCAGCATAAATTTCTAAGATTGGCTTGTGAAGGAGGAGATAAAAAATTAAAATAAACGCCTTCTTTTTCCACTTCATATTTTGCTTGAATTGCTTTTTTATAATCTTCAAAAGTATTGTTACGCATAGGCTACCGGGATTTTTCAGGAATTACTAGGATTTTTCAGGATTTCTTAAACATTGTAGGAATTCCGGGAATTCCTTATCAATGCAGGCTCATAAACGCAGTTCCTTTGTGAAAGAAATTAGTTATCGATTTGATCTGCAGGTCAAAAACAAATGTACAAAACTAGTTCAATTAAAGAGTGCGGAAAACCGTAAGACGGACTTTATCTGGGAAGTATAAATAAAATCATACTGTTCTACGCACTCCACTTCCCAACCTCAATTGGTATTGCTTTAACAAGATCCGGACAGAATCCGGACGGCCATACCCATGTTCATTTTTAAAATTTAATATCATGAAAAAATTAATATACTTGGGAACATTTGCACTATTGACTACTACATTATTTTCTTGCACAGCTGACGACTATGAAACAGCCGACAAAAAAACAGATCTAAAAAAAGAAAATCTAAAATATGAAACACAAGCAACTGATGAAGGTCCCGGAGATGAGCCGATTCCAATCAAGCCACCAAAAAAATAATAAGTTAAAGTAGTTCGTTTACTATTAATTACTAAATTCGGGGAAAGTAACTTTCATGCTACGATCCCCGTTTTTTTGTTTATTTATTTTTATAATTTTCCTTTCCTGTAAAGAAAAAACAACCGTTTCAATACAACCGGACTCTCGTAAAAAAGAAGCTCATTCTTTGCGGGAAAAAGCACTGAATTACCTTGATAACAAAAAATTCAATAGTGCATTTTACTACTTCAATAAATCAAAAATACTTTTTGAGTCCATAAAAGACAGCTCTAATATTACTTATAATCTTGTTATGATGGCGTCTATTCAACAAATAAACGGCGATTATTATGGTAGTAAAGAGACATTGACAGAGGCTTTACCTTTTATTAGAAAAGACTATAATTATTCGGCTTCAATTAATAATTATTTCGGAATTGCTGATAAGGAACTTTCTTTATACGATGATGCTGTTTATTATTATAAGGAAGCTTTAAAAAATGCCTCGGGAAAAGTAATACAGCAAGCCCCGTTAAACAATATTGCAGTTGTTTACATTAAACAGAAAAAATACGACAGCGCAATAACTGTACTGGAATCCATCTTAGACACAAAAGTGCTGGAAGATTCTAAATTTATAAAAGGAAAAGCCAGAGTTCTTGACAATCTGGGATATGCCTATTTTAAAAAAGGAGTCAATGACAAAGGGCTTCAACTAATGAATAAAAGTCTGGAACTCCGAAAACAAATCGATGATTCTTATGGGAGTATTGAAAGTTACCTTCATTTAGCGGAATATTTTGCTGAAACTGATCGTCAAAAATCTAATCAATATGCCCAAAGTGCTTATGCGATAGCGACAAAATTTAATAGTATTGATGAGCGTCTCAAAGCTTTATCCTTACTAATATCAAATGATGCCGATACAAAATATGCTCAAAAGTATATTACATTAAACGATAGTATCATCAAGATCCGAAACAACTTTAAAAATAAGTTTGCCAAAATCAAATACGATTCCAAAAAAGAAAAAGACGAAAACCAGAAACTTCGTTTAGAAAAAGCAGAGGATTTAGTGTCCTTACAAAAAGCAGAATATCAAAAATTTGTACTCCTGATCATTTTTGCTCTTCTCATACCACTTGTGATCGTATACAGAAGGTACTATCTGAACAAACACAGAATAGAAAAAATTCAGACTTCTTATGATACGGAGAAGCGAATTTCAAAAAAAATCCATGACGAATTAGCGAATGATGTCTTTCATGCCATCACTTTCGCAGAAACACAACCTTTAGCAACGCCAAACACCAAAGAAAATCTACTTCAAAAATTAGACGATATTTATGCCCGTGTGAGAGGGATTTCGAGAGAAAATAATGATATCGACACCGGTACAAATTATTCGGCAACCTTAAAAGAGATGCTCTCTACTTATAACAGCAGTACCACAAATGTCATTGTAAACAATATCGAAAAAATAAACTGGGAAGCGGTTGACGAAATTAAAAAAGTTACTATTTATCGTGTTTTACAGGAATTGATGGTGAATATGAAAAAACACAGTCAGGCCCCTGTGGTAATGGTAAAATTTGACAGTAACGCAAAAGCACTGCTTATTGATTATGTAGATAAGGGAAAAGGATGCACAAAAGAAAAAATCATCAAAAATGGTTTGCAGAATATGGAAAACCGTATTCTGACTATAAAAGGAACTATTATTTTTGACACTGAACCTGACAATGGATTCAGAGTTAAAATATCAACGCCAAAATAAACTTTATATGTTTAAAAAAGTAATAATTGCTGAGGATTTGGATAGCATCAATTTAGGAATCGAGCAAGCCCTTGATGATTTAGGCATTATCAATTATCAACATGCTAAATATTGTGATGATGCTTTTCTAAAAATACGAAAAGCGGTTCAGGACAACGAACCTTATGATTTACTAATTAGTGATTTGTCTTTCAAAACTGATCATCGTGAAGTAAAAATTGCCAATGGTGATGAACTCATACAGGAGGTTCGCAATTTACAACCTCATATTAAGATCATTGCCTACTCTGTCGAAGACAAAGGCTATCGCATAAAATCACTTTTTGATAAATCCGGAATCGATGGCTTTGTATTGAAAGGCAGAAATAGCATTGAAGAATTAAAGAAAGCAATTCATTTAGTGTTGTCCAACCAACAGTACATTTCGCCGGATATTGCTTCTGCAATTAAGGAAAATAACAATTACGAAATAGATGATTTTGATGTGTTAGTCATAAAACATTTGTCTTTGGGAACCCCACAAGACGATTTTACTGAAACTTTTAAAGAATTGGGGATAAAGCCAAACAGCAAAAGCACCATCGAAAAAAGAATCTCAAAACTAAAAGACTTTTTTAAGGCCAATAATACGATTCATCTAGTTTCTATTGCCAAAGATATGGGGATTATTTAAGTCTTTTAATAGTCCGCACCATCATTTATCAAGCTCCTTCGGGGGCTTTTTTTATGGTTCGATTTTAAATTCTTATGGTTTACGGTTTTCCATAAAATACTGATTTCTATTGGGTTTACATTTGAATAATTAAAAATCAAACTATTAATTAAACCTGAAAAATTATGAAAAATTATTACGTAAACAAAAATGCACAAGAAAGTAAAGATCATGAAGTCCATACAAGCGATTGCAGCCATTTACCAATTTCTGCCAATAGAAAATACTTAGGTGAATATGCTTCCTGTGAACCAGCCATTATCGAAGCAAAGAAAACCTATCCTCAATCCAATGGCTGCAAAATCTGCTGTCTTGATTGTCATACCAATTAAACTGCCATGGGATTTCGATTTCAAAAGAGAATAAAACTCGGAGGTGGGCTCGGCATAAACCTAAGTCAATCCGGCATTTCTCCAAGTTTAAGAACAAAAATGGGGACGTTTAGCAAGAATAGCTATTCGGTTAAGACGGGAATACCTGGGCTAAGATATCAAAATAGCGGTTGTATGGTACTTATTGCTTTTACAGGATTTACAACACTTTTAATTTACACACTAAAACATTTATAACTATGGGATATAGAAAAGCATATTTTAAAAAAGATGGAACTTATGTTCAGGGACATTATACTAATAACAGATCCAAATCTTTTTCGAATAAAAATAACGGATGTCTGATATTATTTTTAGCACTATTGCTATTAGGATTGCCAATGGCATGTTCAGATTCGTCCTCATCAGAAAAAACAGATACAACAGCAAAAAACAACTGTCCCACTAAAACTTGTGGTGATTTTACAACTCAGGCACAAGCACAAGCAACTTTTAATAGTAATAAAAGCTGTTACAAGAATCTCGATGCGGACGGAGACGGAATTGCTTGCGAAAACTTATCTAAATAAACAGTACAAAACATGATGACACTAGAACTAAAAAGCCATTTTTTGAGATTGTATCAAATGGCATTATCCGATGATCAATTTGACGTATTAGAACTTCAAATGCTATATCATTTTGCTGATGAACGAGGAATTCCACGAGAGGAATTAGATAAACTTTTCCTGAACCCGATAAATTCCGAACTAATTATACCGGAGACACTAAACACACGCATAGAGTACTTATATGATCTTGCACGAATCATATGGGCTGACGGAAAAGTTACCGATGACGAACTAAATATGCTGAAAAAGTATTGCAGGAAATTTCATTTTCTGGACGAAAACATTGAGGAACTCTCTAGTTACCTTATTGATTGCGTTCAGAAAAACATTCAAAAAGAAGAAATCATTAGTCAATTAAACACTTAGATCATGAAATCACTTACCCAACTGTTCAGCATAAAAAAAACGGAAGATTCTTCAGTCGAAACTATTGATGAAAACGAAGAAGACAGAGAACAAATCAGAATTACGTATTATCAAAGCGGGTTTGCAGCATCTATAAAAGCGACCGGCAAGCCAATCGTTCTAAAAGCATGTTTACAAAATCTTTATATGAGTTTTGAAGATCAATGCCGGAAACAAAAACTCGAACAGGATAAACTAAAACAGCCTTATCGCGAAGAACAGGAGAAAAACAGAACAGAACTTAAAAAATGCGAGGCGGCAATTGGCATTTATGAAAAAAAAGAACTGGATATCGATGCTACTGTTGATCAAATAAAAAATGAAATTATCGAAGTAAAACGTAATCCTGATAAATACGGTATTGAGGATGGAAAGGGCTTGAAAGCCCAGTTTTACATCGGATTATTTTTGCTCCTGCCCATTACACTTTATGTACTGGTTTTTTACATTTCTGCTTCTTATTCTGCCTTTTTTAAAGAATTTTCAAATGATAGTTTAACTGCCGCCATTTTTGATGCCGATGCCTTGACCAATTCCTTTAAAGCAAGCTGGTTAGAAGGCGTTTTGGTTGTTACCATCCCATTTGTTTTTATGGGGTTAGGTTATGTAATTCATATGGTACAAAAAGGAAAAGGCATTAAAAATACCTTCAGGATGATTGCTTTATTCCTTACCACCTTTTTATTTGATGCCTTATTGGCTTACCAAATCGAGAAAAAGATTTACGAATTTAATAAAACAACAGATTCTGCTCCTTACAATCTAAATATTGCATTGGGAGAAGCCGAATTCTGGATGATCATATTCGCCGGATTTGTAGTATATATCATCTGGGGACTTGTTTTTGATTTTGTCATGAAGGAGTTTGAAAACATAGATAAAATCAGAGCTTTCGTAAGAGGTAAAAAGGAAAAACTTATCGATTTAGAAAAACTAAAAACAGACTACATCAATAAAACAAATGATTTCAAACAACAGCTAATTGCCATAACCGGGAAAATATCAGAACTACAGTCTAAAATCGACGGATTTGTATTCCCTGTCAAAGAATACCTGCACTACCATCATCAGTACAAAGAAGGATGGTTTCAGGCAATAAATACCGAAATCGCTTTGGCTCATAAAGAAAAAACAGAACTGCTGGAAAACTGTGAACTTCATTCCGAAGAACATCTTAGTAAATTAAACTTAGTAGATCCTGACTTTCAGCATTTGGTCTATTCTAAAAACTAATTCTATGAACAACCTTATAAAAACATTCGTCCTGTTACTAGTATTGGTTTCTGCATTTTCGTGTAAACAGGATTCTGATACAACTCATGAAGAAATACTATCTAAAAACACAGTCGCAGAAAATTATAACATTAGTATACTTTTGGATTTGTCTGACAGAATTAGTCTTCAGAAGAATCCAAATCCAACAATGGAATACTATCAAAGGGATTTGGGATACATAAAATGGGTTTCAGAAGCTTTTACCCAACATTTAAAATCCAAAAGAATAAGACAGATTAAGGACAAAATGCAATTGTTTTTTAATCCTGAACCTCAAGATCCGGACATTAATTCAATTTCTCAAAAGTTGAAAATTACGATTGATAAAAATAATGCTTCAAAGGAGTTATTGAATTCAATAAACTCAAATTACGCTTTACAAACCTCAAAAATTTATAATTCGGCTATAAAAGACAACAATTTTATTGGCTCGGATATATGGAGTTTTTTTGATTCAAAAGTGAAAGATCAGTGTATCGAAAATGGAGACCGTAATATACTGGTCATATTAACCGATGGTTATATGTATTATGAAAGTACTAAAATGAAAGAAGGCAATCGCACCTCTTTTATTACACCGGAACTGATCAAAAAAAATAGTCTGAACACAAAAGACTGGGAGGAAAAAGTACAAAATGGCGATTTTGGTTTTATCAAAGCCAATGACGACCTGTCAAATTTGGAAGTTTTGGTTTTAGGAATTAATCCCAGTCGTGCGAATCCTTACGAAGAAAAAGTCATAAAAGCCTATTGGACCAAATGGTTTACTGAAATGAAAGTAAAACGTTTTGAAATTAAAAATGCCGATTTACCATCAAACATGGAAAAAATCATCAAAAACTTTATACTGGAAAAGCAGTAATCTTTTTACTTCCAACTAAAAGAAAATTATTAATTCGTTTCGCAAAGAGGATTTTATCGATCCTCTTTTTGCTATATAACACTCCCCTAAATATAAAAAAAATCAGTTTACGGTTTTCCATAAACTACTGATTTTTATTGGGTTTACATTTGAATAAATAATCAAAGTATTACTAAACTACACAATTATGGAAATTAACATTCAACTTAAAGCATTAGCAGATAAAATTATACTGCTAAAAGATAAAATTGAAACAGAAGAGTCAACCAAACATGCTTTTGTTTTACCTTTTATAAACATATTGGGTTATGACACTTTTAATCCGACAGAAGTTGTTCCTGAATTTACTGCCGATCTGGGCTTGAAAAAGGGAGAAAAAGTAGATTATGCGATTTTTCAGGATGGTGCTCCCATTCTTATCATCGAATGCAAGAGCTGGAAAGAAAAACTAACGATTCATAATTCTCAGTTATTCCGCTATTTTCATGTTACTAAAACACGATTTGCCCTTTTAACGAATGGAATTACCTATCAGTTTTTTACCGATTTGGATGAAAAAAATAAAATGGATGAAAAACCATTTCTGGAATTTGATATCACAAGTTTAAAAGAGAATGTAATAAACGA
This sequence comes from Flavobacterium sp. ABG, assembly GCF_001027725.1. Taxonomy (NCBI): domain Bacteria; kingdom Pseudomonadati; phylum Bacteroidota; class Flavobacteriia; order Flavobacteriales; family Flavobacteriaceae; genus Flavobacterium; species Flavobacterium sp. ABG. Next base: position 81,579 of record NZ_LEKS01000008.1, on the reverse strand, counting down.
GATCATTAAATTTCACAAGTCCAATTTTGATGTGAATAAAATCGTAAACAATGCCAGTTTACTTAAATACACCACCGAAATCAAAAAACAAATCGACAATGAATTACAAAACCCTTCCAATGAATTTATAAAACTATTTGCTAATAAAGTATATGCCGGAAGATTAACCGAAAAAGTGGTGGATGAATTTAAAGATCTTGTTCAAAAAGGGTTTAATCAATTTATCAGCGAAAAGATAAACGACCGTCTAAACGCCGCAATTAATAAAGAAAACCAAAAGCAAAAAGAAGAATCCGAAGAGATTGTCATTCCCGAAGATACCAAAATTATTACCAGTGAGGAAGAACTGGAAGGCTACAGAATTGTTGTGGCCATATTGAGACGAAAACTTCCCACAAACCGCATTGTCTATCGTGATACGCAATCCTATTTTGGAGTGCTGCTTGATGATAATAACCGTAAACCGATTTGCAGATTGCATCTTAACGGAGGTAAAAAATACATCAGTCTTTTTAATGACAATAAAAGCGAAATTCGTCAACCCATACAAACTATAGATGATGTATATTTATTTGAAAAAGAACTGTTAGAAACTATTGAGAGTTACGAACTGGCTTAAATTCAGGTATAACTATGATTAAAAATATACTCTTAGTATTGCTATCAACACTAGTCAGTTGCAAAAAAGCCACTCCCCCACAAAAAATAAATTCCTTCTATCAAGAAGTCGTTACAGCCGATGATCGAAAAACTATTACGCCCGAAGAAGCAAAAACCTATCAGGTAAACACCAGACATCAGTACGAATACCGAACGGGTACACCAACTCATTACGAGTATAACTATGATGTAAAAGGGGTAAATTCGAAAGGAGATTCCGTACATGGGAATATTAATGTTCAAGGAAAATACGGAGCCGGAATACTCCTTTTTGATACCATCGCGGATATTGAAATTAAAACAGAGTGGATTTCCCGTGGAAAACTAAAAGCAACTGACAATCAAAAAAATGAATACCTCTTACTAGTCGATTAAAACCCTAACCCCAAATCTCATCAAATGAAACATGCCATTATCCTGCTCTTTGTCATTTTTGCTTCTTTTCGTCCGCTGGAAACCAAAGTATATATCTGTGGGCCTGTAGGAGCAAAAAAATACCATTACACCGAAAATTGTCGTGGATTAACCGCCTGTCGGCATGAAATTACAAAAGTACCAGTTTCTAAAGCTCAGGGCTACGGATTAACACTTTGCGGTTGGGAAGATTAATTTTTCAACGTTATTACCCCATAAGGACAAAAGAAGCTTTCTCTTTTGTCTTTTTTACTTTAAACCCACATTCTATTCATTTTCAACACATTATTCCTATTATAAAAACTCATCTTATTGAAAATAATATAAAATTGGTAAGAAAAATTATTTAACTTTAACACTAATTAACATATTAGCCCCATTCAATCCTTTAAAATAATCCATTTATACTACCACAATTCTAAAAAAGAACCACAAAGAATATTAGTACCTATTTATTTTACGCAGTTTGATTAATTAATTTTAAAAACACTAAGCCAATGAAATGCAATACACTACTATCCGCTTTTTTATTATTCTTTAGCATTCAAATTTTCGGACAGGTATATACTGATAAAATTGTTGGAGAAAAAAACCAGGAACTTAAAGACAGTCTCAAAGTCGAAAAATACCCTTACGCCCTACCCATATGGGGAGAAAAAGTAGCCCAAAAAGGGTATAAACTACCCTATTCTGCAGGGCTTTCTGTAAATTACTTCTGGCAGGAGTCAGATATTATTATCAATAGCTTAGAAGTGGGATTCAATAATGGCCCCTTATACAATCTGGACGAGATTATACGTTTTGATAAATCTTCTGTTGTGGCCAGTTCTGTTACGATCCGACCAGATGTATGGCTGCTTCCCTTTCTGAATGTGTATGGTATCTTTGGGAAAGCCAATACCGCGACCAAAATAAATGCCGGTGTCTGGGTTCCGGATGCCGATAATAACTGGTCTGAAGTTGTCAGTTTTAAAACCCAACAGCATTTTAACGCCACTACATTTGGAATTGGTATGACTCCCACAATAGGTATTGGTGGTGGCTGGCTGGCTCTTGATATGAATATGGCCTGGACCGATATTAGTGCTTTAGATAAACCTGCCTTCTCCTATATTTTTGGACCGCGATTGGGTAAAACTTTCAAATTTCACAAAGAAGATCAAAACATTGCGGTATGGGTTGGTGGATTTAGAGTACATATTTCCGGTGATACCAACGGAAACCTAGCTTTATCTGATGTAATCCCTCTGGAAGGTGCTCAGGAAAAAGTAGATAACGGTTTGGCAAAAGTGTCCGAAAATCAAACAAAAGTTGATAATTGGTGGGGGGCATTAACACCTACGCAACAAAAAAATCCGGCCAATATTGCCAAACACAATACCGCAAACAGAGCCTTAGAATCTGCCGGAAACATTTTGACAACCTTGGACGGCGCTTTAAGTACCGCTGGTTCTTCAACTGTACAATACTCGCTTCAGAAAGCCCCTAAAGATATGTGGAACTTTATTGTTGGAACTCAATTTCAATATAATAAACACTTTATGCTCCGATTAGAGACTGGCTTTTTAGGCAGCCGCACCCAGGTTTTATGCGGTCTGCAATATCGTTTTGGACTTTAACTTCAACTGTATGAAAAAAGGATTAGTACTACTCGTTTTATTATTTAGTATGGCTCCGGTACATTCTCAGGTTTTAATCTCTCTGATCTTTGGAGACAAACTCAACTCCCCTTTTCTGGAGTTTGGTTTAGAAGGAGGTGTCAATTTTTCGACAATCTCTAACCTGGATACTTCAGGAACAGAGCCCGGTTTTAATCTAGGTTTTTATTTTGATATCCGATCCAAAAAAAATCCGGCCTGGATGATCAACACCGGAGTAATTGTAAAATCTCCCATGGGCGCACACGGATTGCCGGTCTATTCCTTAAACGATGAAAACCTGGATAAAACTTTTGCTAATGGAAGTGTTGATCGGGAAATTCGGTATTTTAATGTTCCTATTTTAATCAAGTACCAACTTAAAAACGGCATCTATTTCAAAGCCGGACCACAATTGGGTTTATTAGCAAAAGCCTTTGATAAATTCCATCAGGAATACGACAAAGAGGATGTTGTCTACAAAAAAAACATCCGCGACCAGATTCATGTCATTGACGCCGGCATCGCTATTGGCACCGGTTATCATATGAAGGTTGGAAATGGTTTAAACCTAACCGTTCAATATTACTACGGATTGGTTCCGGTTATGAAAAATGATATCAACCCAAATTCATACAACAGATCGCTTTATGTAACAGCCGGATTACCTATCGGGAAAGGAAAAGCGGCTCAAAAAAGAGCTCAAAAAGAGGAAGAATTAAACAAAATTCCACTTCCGGAAGAAGTAAAACCTTAATCTTTCCAAATTAAATTCAGGCCAACCATCCATCTATAAATGTCATGTAGCATTGGACGCGGATTATGCGGATTTGCAATAGCAAAAACGCTGACAAAAACGGATTTTTATATTGAAAGGCCAAAAATAATCGATTAAACATTTCATCCCTCTTTTTTCATAATTAACATTGAAAGCATAACTCCTGCTTTTATACGATTGATCCATAAAACTACTAAAAAGAGAAATCCTGTAACATTATCTATAAATGCTGTAAGATATTTTTTAAGATTCTGAATAGTTTTACAGTATAACATTTAAAACATACCATTATGAAAAAGTTAGCACTGGCAGTAAAAGTAATTTTTGGCGCGGGATTAATCCTGATATTTCTAAATTCCTGCAAAAACGAACCGAAACAAGAAGACCCTAAAGAGGCCGCTGAAGATACAAATGAGGCCAAATTTGACTCCATTGAAGATAAACAGGATGACTCCGAATTTTTAGTAGATATTACGGAGGTAAATTTGGCTGAAATTGAAATCGGAAAACTGGCTCAAACCAAAAGTACCAATGCAGAAGTAAAAAAACTGGGAAAAATGCTTGTTGACCAACATACCAAATCTGCTTCTGAAGTAAGCGCTTTGGCGAAAACCAAAAACTTCACTATTCCAACTTCTTTAACCGAAGAGGGTCAGGAAGCATACAATAAATTAAACGAAAAATCTGGTGTTGATTTTGATAAAAAATTCGCAGATATGATGATCGATGGTCATGAAAAAGCAATTAATGAACTACGAAAAGCCTCTGAGAGTGCAAAAGATCAAGACATAAAACTTTGGGCTTCTAAAAGTATTGCCGGTTTAACGGTACATTTGGAGCATGCCAAAATGCTTAAACAAGGTTTAGATAAAAAATAAGGTAAGTTTCTAAGGTACTAAGATGCTAAGTTTCTAAGTTTAACGTTTGCTGTTTTTTCTTAGAAACTTAGAAACTTAGAAACTTTATTCAAAACTATTGTATTCTTCGTCGGTTACACTTGCTAACCAGACTCAAAACTTTGGGCATCTAAAAGTATTGCCGGTTTAACGGTACATTTGGAGCATGCCAAAATGCTTAAACAAGGTTTAGATAAAAAATAAGATAAGTTTCTAAGGTACTGAGATGCTAAGTTTCTAAGTTTAACGTTTGCTGTTTTTTCTTAGAAACTTAGTGCCTTAGAAACTTTATTCAAAACTATTGTATTCTTCGTCGGTTACACTTGCTAACCAGACTCCTTTACCTTTATCAATTTCTGTGATAATTGTGATATGAGAATATCGGCTATTCGGCGTTGCACCGTACCAATGCTCTACTCCGGGCAATACGGTAATGACCTGACCTTTCTGAATCGTTTGTATTCTTTTACCCCTTTCCTGATAATAACCAACTCCGGCTGTAGCTATAAACAACTGCAAACTTGAATTGATATGCCAGTTGGATCTTGAACCCGGTTCAAAAGCAACATCTTTTATCATTGTATTTCTTGGGTGAATAGCGCTGGTTTGTTTTTTATAAGAAACATCACCAGTCATATAAATATTGGAAACTTTTCCTTCTTCCGTGACGGTACTATATTTTGTTGACATAAATTAGGTATTAAAGGGTTTCTTTTTAAATATTCAAAAACTATTGGATGCTGGTCTGTCACTCTTCAGTCCCGATTTATCCGCGGTGTTATTATTAAAAAGCAATCCGTTATTGAAAACTGCGCTTTAACCGACCACTAAGGACTTGTAAATGAGTATTACGATTAATCGAACACAAATTTACTTTAGTAAAGTTACTCCGAATAATAAAAATCAAACAAAAAATTAAGAATATCAAACAATTTACCCCCTAAGTGATTTCGGAATCGTTCCAGTAAGTCTTTTAAAATAATTATTGAAGTAACTCGGGTATTCAAATCCCAACGAATATCCGATATCTGCAATACTCCAATCGGTGTGTTGCAGTAATGCTTTTGCCTCACTGATAATTCGTTCTGTAATATGGGCTGTGGTAGGTTTTCCCGTGATTTCCTTTACTGAACGATTTAAATGATTTACGTGAACAGCCAAATTTTGTGCATAATCTTGCGGTGTCTTTAAGATAAGCGGCTGGTTTTTAGTCTCAATCGGAAATTGTCTTTCTAAAAGTTCTAAAAATAAAGCCGTTATTCTGGAAGACGCATTTTTATGTTTATAGAAATTTTCCGAAGGCTGCATTTTCATGGATTCATGAATAATCAGATTGATATAATTTCGGATTAAGTCGTCTTTAAAAACATAATCCGTATCCTGTTCTTCAATCATTTTCTGAAAAAGAGACGTTACAAATACCTTTTGTTCAGCCGATAAATAAAAAATCGGAGTTCCGCTGATTTTAAACAACGGACATTCATGAAGACTTTCTGAACGATCGTTTACCTTTAGAAACTCCTCTGTAAAAACACAGGCAAAACCATGATAAGAAGGAGACAATACTTCCCAAGAATAAGGAATATGCGGATTCCCGAAAAACAAAATAGTTCCGTCGGTTTCAATCCCTCTGTCGGCATATTGTATGATATTCTGACCGGTAGTAATACAGATCTTGTAAAAATCTCTTCGATTATAAATGGGTATGGCACTACAATCGCTCCCCACCTCATACACCTTAAATCCCTTCAGTTTCAAGTCGGAAGCAGCAAAATCAACAGTTTCAGAAATAAGGGTTTCCTTCATGCGTCAAAGTTATGAAATTCAAACAGATATTTGCTTCTTGGAAAGGTGAAAAGATTTTAGATTGTAGATTTTGGGATTTGGTTTTTTGATTTGGAATTTGGAATTTGGAATTTGGAATTTGAGAATTGGAATTTGAGAATTGGGATTTAACCCCCTTAAATCACTAGTATTCTTCAAGTTCCATCTATAATTATTGGGTTTTAAAAAATTTAGAATCATTCTATCTGCCCTTATTTGTCAAATCTTATTCAATTAACTTAATTTTACTTACAAATAGATAAATTGTATGAATTATGAGTGTTATAAAAGATGTAGACACGTTTCATAGCACCCTGAAAAGCATCGATCAGAAGATTAATACGCTGAATGATGAAAAAATAGTTGCTTTTTTTGAGTCGCTTGGACTAAATGAAAGAGAAGATATCCCTAAAGATTTCCTCCAATGGGAAACCATACTTATCATTGTTCCAGACCGCCATGTGTCTAATGAACTAAAATCCTATAAGTACTCGATTTCAAGGCTTGCCTTTGTTACCAACCCGTACGCCAGCCAGATTCATATTCTTGATTTTCAGGAATGGAAAAACAGTACCCGAAGTAAAACACAGTTTCAAATCAGAGAAATGCTGAAAACCAATTTTGGAGGGGTCAAAAAAACACCGAACGATTAATTAAATTCCAAATCTCAAATTCCAAATTCCAAATTCCAATCTTATACGTTAAAATTGGAATTTGGAATTTGGAATTTGAGATTTGGAATTTTCACCACTATTGTGTTGTTACCAGGCTTTTGACCATTTCATTCAATGCATTTCCGTGGATGTTCTTCGCTAATACGACTCCGTTTTTATCCAGTAAAACATTAAATGGTAAAGCCTGAATCATATAATCACCCACAACAGGAGAGCTCCAGTACCTTATGTCGCTAACCTGAGACCAAGGTTGTTTTAATTTCGCAACCATTGCCACCCAATTCGCTTTTTTATTGTCTAAAGAAACACCATAGATAGAAAGTTTATCCGGATACGTATTATAAAGCTTTAGTAATTCCGGTTGTTCTTTTAGACATGGTCCACACCAGGTTGCCCAAAAGTCAACTAAAACCAATCCGCCTCTTAAAGACGAAAGTGCGATTGTCGTTCCTTTGGTGTCCGGAAGGTCAATTTCGGGTGCAATATCTCCTACATCAGTTCCAACAACTTGTGCATTGACATGGATTAGAGCAAAGAATACGAAGGCTAAAATAAAGTAGTTTTTTTTCATAGGTAATTGTGTTTATCAGATAAATTTGGGACTATCTTCTTTTGTATCATTTTTAATTCAAAATCTTTCGTATTCCATACTAATTGGCTTAGTGAAAGAATTAGCTATTTTGCATTTCTGGGTGTGAAATTTTTAACCATATAAGTTATATAAGTTCATTTAAACTAAACTTTATTATTGGAACGCTCACTTATCTATCTGTTCTCTTATTCTATTGTCAAAATAATCCAAATAAATCTGCTAAATCTGCGTGATAAATTCACCTCAAAGTAAGTCAAAAAACCTGTATTCTGGCGGTTTGCCGGGAATAACAATAAAAGACCTAAAACAAAACAAATATAATGACTTCCTGAAATATTTCAATACCTCCTTCAAAATTTAAGCTTCTAATATCCCCCTGCTCCATCTTAAAGTTATGCTAAATATTTTTCGTTAAACAGATATATCGGGAAAAGTCGATATCTTTGTTGCATGGAACATATCGAAATATTCAAGGCATTGTCTAATAAATCCAGATTACAAATGCTGGAATGGTTGAAAGAACCTGAAATAAACTTCCCGGGCCAAATCACTGCAGGATTTGAACATGGCGTTTGTGTTGGGCAGATACAAGCCAAGGCAGGCCTGACGCAATCAACAGTTTCTGAATATTTGTCGATTTTGCAACGTGCCGGTTTTATCGAATCTAAACGCGTTGGACAATGGACATACTACAAACGCAACGAAGGTGCCTTTGAAGCACTCAGTAAAATAATTAAATCTAATTTATAAATTACTATGAGTACAAATAGTTTATTTACTCCCTTTCACTTAAAAACTTTAAGTCTTAAAAATAGAATCGTAATGGCGCCAATGACGCGCTCTTTTTCGCCTAACGGAATCCCAACTAACGACGTAGCTTCTTACTACCAAAAAAGAGCGGAAGGCGAAGTTGGATTAATATTGTCTGAAGGAACTGTAATAAACAGAGCTTCTTCCTCAAATGATGCCAATGTACCTCGTTTTCATGGGGATGAAGCGCTGCAAGGCTGGAAAAAGGTCATCGATGAAGTTCATGCAGCCGGAGGACAAATGGGGCCTCAAATCTGGCATATGGGAATTATGGACAACCACCATTCGGGATGGGTTCCTCCTACTCCTTTTGAAGGACCATCAGGATTAAACCGACCTGATTTTAGTAACGGAAATGCAATGTCTGAAAAAGATATTGAGGATACAATAATCGCTTTTGGAAAAGCCGCTGCAGATGCCAAAAGATTAGGTTTTGATACTATCGAAATTCACGGCGCTCACGGTTATTTAATCGATCAGTTCTTTAGAGCCGAAACCAATTTGCGTACCGATGGTTATGGTGGAAAAACATTGCCGGAACGCAACCGTTTTGCTATAGAAGTAATTAAAGAAATCAGAAAGCAAGTTGGAGAAGATTTCGCAGTTATAATGAGATTTTCTCAATTTAAACCTTCTGATTACAATTATAAACTGGCCAAAAACCCTCAGGAAATGGAAGCCTGGCTTACTCCTCTTGTGGATGCCGGTGTAGATATCTTACACTGTTCACAACGCCGTTTCTGGGAACCTGAGTTTGAAAATTCTGATTTGAACTTTGCGGGTTGGGCTAAGAAAATTACAGGTAAACCAACCATTACAGTAGGTTCTGTTGGATTATCGGGAGATTTCTTTGGTGCTTTTGCCGGCGAAAGTTCTCAACCAACTTCATTAGAAGAATTAAACAGACGTTTCGATAGAGGCGATTTTGATTTGGTTGCGGTTGGAAGACCTCTTTTATCTGACCCGAATTGGGTGGCGAAAATCAAAGCAGGAAAAACAGATCAATTGAAAGGTTTTAGTAAAGAAGCTTTAGGACAATTGGTTTTGGAGTAATTTATTTTCCGAATTTATTGCGGCAATTTTAACCGCAAGGTACGCAAAGTTTAATTATAGCAGTATGACTCCTTTTTAATTTCACATCTAATTTTTTTTCACGCAGATTTAGCAGATTGAACAGATTTTTTAAGAGGTGAATAGATCAGCCTAATCTGCTAAATCTGCGTGAAAAAGAAAATCTTTGCAAACCTTTACTTTATTTAATCACAAAGTAAAGACAAGGTACGCAAGGATTTGTGCAAGGGTAGCAAGGTTTAGTTGTAGCTTACTACCTTCTCTATGACGATTTGATTTTAGAATAATTTTTCTTTCTACTATCTATTTTACAGTTAATTACAGCATTTTATATACTCCTGCAAGGTCTTTTTTGACCTTGTAGGTTTTTAATAATTAATAACTCTAATTTATACCTACAAGGTCAAAAATGACCTTGTAGGAAATGGGTAAAACTTAGATTTTATCTTTCTACTTATCTGTAACTAACAAAATCACAAATGAAACTTTTATCTTTTATAAAACAGGCACACTCCTTTTTTGAAATTTCTTCTGCAACCAATTCCTAACCGGTTCATCGTATAATTTCAAACAGGCATAAGCCAATACGATACTGGCAATCAAAACTCCGATTCCCAACATATAACCGTTTTTTAAAGCAACTTTATTATCTACAACCCAAGCTGTATACCAATAAATAAGCGGATAATGTGTAATGTAAATCGGGTATGAAATAGCACCCAAAAGTTTACAGATTTTCAATGAAAACGGATTTTTTAACTCTCCTCCGGCTCCAATAGAGACAATTAAAGGAAATAATAAAATAACACAAACGGATTCATAGATCCCATTCATCCATAAAGTATTTTCGTCTCCAATTCTTGGGATGGCTAATACTATCGTGATCAACAAACTACAGATCCAGAATGCTCCTTTTATGTGAATTAATTTTCCCAAACGGGAAAGTAAAACTCCGGCAAAAAACGGATACAATAAGCGGGTAAAACCAATATTCATTTGTTCCAGGTTTAAAGACCAGCCACCAATCACATCCCCTTTTGGTCCAAAAACAGTATAATTGATAAACATTCCGGCAAATATCACAACAAATAGTGTCATCACTTTATTTGAAAATCTGCGAAAGAGTACCGCGTAGAGTATATTGGCAATATATTCAAAAAACAAAGACCAGGCCGGCCCGTTGAGCGGATGCATTTCGCCCCAACCTCTAATTTCTGCTGATGGTGTCAACGGAATTAAGGTAAATCCAACAAACATCACCAGAATCAGTTTCCAAACCGGCATAGTTGCAATTTGCGGAAATAAAACATCTGAAGCCTGAAAATAATACAATGCGGCTCCAATGATCATTCCCATAATGACCATAGGTTGCAAACGAATTAAACGTCGTTTGTAAAACTCCCATTGAGTCATCTTTTCCCAGCGATCGTCGTACGCATAAGCAACGACAAAACCCGATAAAAGAAAAAAGAAATCCACAGCCAGATAACCGTGATTGATCATTTGTATAAAACGATTCCCGCCTGAGAAAGTTTCAAAAATGTGAAAAGCAACTACTAAAATTGCCGCAACACCGCGCAATCCGTCAAGAATCTCGTAATGCTTTTTGGGTTTGATAACTGATGAATCTGAACTCATAAAATATTTTGGTGGTTAAAAGGTTAGTTTTGGTTTAATCTAAAATACTAAAAATTTCAAGTAGAGCGATTTTATCTTTTTAACGCATCAAGACATCGTTTTGTAACCCAAAAAACATCTCAATAATTTAAACAATCAGAACGAAACAAAGTTTCGCGTTAAAATTCCACATCCAAAAGTAAAACAAAACCCATTCGGAATTTGGATTTTGGAATTTGGAATTTGGAATTTGAATTTTAACCTCTTATTTATTAGAATTTTGCCTGTTAAGCCATTCCGTCCTACGCTGATCCGGCAGCTGTTTTACCGTAAAATTTTCAAATTTAGCTTCAAAACCTTTTCCGTCAGGAGATGCTGCCATCAAGCCTACCATCACAGGTGTATTGTCTTGTAGCGGTGCATTTCGGGTCATGGTATAGGTTTTATCGTCGTACGAGAAAAACACTTCAATCGCGTCTAAACGGCGTACTACTTTTATCCAAACAAAGGGTAGTGCTTTGTCTAAAGTTGTAACACTCCAATCGCTTTTATCATGCGTTACAACGGTGCTGATATTAAACTTTCCGTCCACAAATTCAACTCCGGTTTTGATGTAGTTTTTTTCATCAACGCGAATCATTAATCCCATTTGGTCAAAACGGGCTTTATAATCTCCGGTAAGTTTTACTTTTGCCTCAAATTCCCCACCATAATTCGCATAATAAAACGGGGCATCGTCTACCGTAAATCCGTAATGCGAAATACGCCAGTAATCACTATTGGCCGTAACATTCATTAGCAAAGCATTATTCTTAATTTCCCATTTTTCGGGTTCATTAAACCATTGCATTTTGTTAAGACTTTGCGCAGAAAGATTTTGCAACAAAAGAAAAACTCCTGTCAGTAATACTATTCGTTTCATGCTGTACTTTTTAAATTATTATTATTTTAAATAAAACCTTTCCTATTTCACATTCAACATCTCACATTCCCACAAGTAGTCGATTAAAAAAAAGCTGCAACTTTTTACCATTGCAGCTTTACAAACCAACCAAAGTTTAGAAATTAATAGAAATTATTGAAGCGAGAAACTCACTTTAGATTTTATATCCACTGCCGAGGCTCCAATTATAGCTTCGAAAGCTCCTGGTTCAGCCACCCAGTCGTGTTTTTTATCATCAAAAAAGCTTAAAGCCGTTTTATCTACTGTAAACGTTATTGTTTTCTCTTCTCCCCCTTTAAGCGAAATTTTCTCGAAACCTTTCAATTCCTTAATCGGACGAGGCAAAGACGATTTCAAATCACTGATATAGAGCTGAACGACTTCAGATCCTTCTCTGCTTCCTGTATTTTTTACTTTTACGGAAAACGTGATCTGATCTCCGGCTGTCATTTGTTTTTTGTCGGCTGTCACTTTCCCATATTCAAAAGTAGTGTAGCTTAAACCATGTCCGAAAGCAAATAAGGGTTTTGCTTTTTGCTTGTCTGCCCAACGGTATCCGACAAAAATGCTTTCTTTATAGATTACCTCATCGCCACCCGGAAATTCTCCTAAAGCATGAGCACCATTATCCGATAATTTTACCGGAAAAGTAAAAGTCAGTTTCCCCGAAGGATTTACATCTCCTACTAAAACAGCTGCCAAAGCATTTCCGGCCTCGGTACCTAAAAACCATCCCTGAACAATTCCGGGAACTTCTTTTACCCACGGCATCGCTACAGCATTACCTGAAATATTTATAAAAACGATTTTTTTATTTACTTTAAGCAATTCAGAAATCAATTGATCCTGATGGTACGGAAGTCCTAGTTCTGTTCGATCATGTCCTTCTGCATCCTGATGATCACTTTTGTTCAAACCTCCAAAAAACAATACAATATCGGCGTCTTTTGCCACCTTCAAGGCTTCGGCAGTCAACTCTTCTTGGGAACGTTTGTCCTCTAAGCTAACTTTTGCAACTACGCCGTTGTACTTACTGGTTGGGTCTCCCACATAACCACGGGCGTATACAATTTCGGCTTGTGAACCTACTCTTTTCTTCAAACCGTCTAAAGGTAAAACTTCGTATTTCGCTTTAAGCGAAGAACTTCCCCCGCCAACGGTCATCATTTTGATCGCATTTTCTCCGATTACCGCAATTTTTTTGGTTTTAGAAAGATCGATTGGCAAAACATTATTTTTGTTTTGAAGTAATACAATTCCTTCTTCGGCGATTTTTAACCCGGCATCTGCATGTTCTTTTGTTCCGAAAGAGCCGAAAGGTCTTTCTTTATTCATAGTGGTTAAGAAAGACAAACGTAAAATACGACGTACTTTATCATCTAGTTCTTTAGTTCCTACTTCGCCATTTTTGATCATGTTTGAGTAAGGTTTTCCTAAATAATAGTTGTCGTAAGCATTACTTGTTCCCCACGAAAGTCCGTTTGTCCACGAGCCGAACTCCATGTCCAAACCATTGTGAATGGCTTGTTTGGTATCATGAACTCCTCCCCAATCGGAAATTACAACGCCTTTGAAACCCCATTCACCACGAAGAATATCATTCAATAAAAACTCATTATGACAGCAGAATTGTCCTTTGTATTTATTGTAAGAACCCATTATCGCCCAGGCATCACCTTCTTGAACGGCAGCTTTAAAAGCGGGTAAATAAATTTCATACAAAGCACGATCATCAACAATTACGTTTACAGCATTACGGTTGGTCTCCTGATTGTTTAAGGCGAAATGTTTGACACAGGCCGCAACTCCATTAGACTGAACTCCTTTGATATAAGGAACTACCATTTTTGAAGTCAGAAAAGGATCTTCACCCATATATTCGAAGTTACGACCGTTTAATGGCGTTCTGTAGATGTTTACACCTGGACCTAACAATACATTTTTATTGCGGAAACGGGCTTCTTCTCCAATTGATTTCCCGTATAATGCAGCTAATTCCTTATTCCAGGTAGCTGAAAGAGCGGTAAGTGCAGGAAAAGCAATACAGGAGTCATTTGTCCAGCCGGCCTGATCCCACTCGTCCCATAAAACCTCTGTACGAATTCCGTGTGGTCCGTCTGTCATCCAGTTTTCAGGAATTCCTAAACGAGGAACGCCGGGCGAACTAAACTTAGACTGGGCATGAATCATGGCAATTTTCTCGTCGGTAGTCATTCGCAGAAGCGCATCTTCTACGCGTTCCTGAATCGGCTTTTTATCATCCAGATAAACCGGAACTTTATTTTGCGCTTGAAGTCCTAATGAACTCCATAAAACTAAAACAACAATTGTCTTAACGTTTTTAAACATAATTATTAATTTATTAAAGCATTTACTTTGGTCAGGAGGCTCTTTTGGTCTGCCGGTTATTGTTGTTTTAACACATCAAGGCATAGACTTACTAAGCTTAAAATAGACATTTTATTCCGAATAAATCGCATAAGGCTGTTTGGAAAAATTGTGATTTTCTTGAAGCGTCTTAGATGGTCAATTCTAAATTTATCTTTCTATGTGATAAGATAGTATGTGACACCATTACACCCAACGCATTCTTTTAAAAAGTGTCTTTTAATACTATTGTAAAGCTAAAACGTTATAGTAAACGTTACATTTCTAAACGAAAAAAAGTAGTGATTTAAAAAATTAAAATACTAACAAACAACAAGTTAACAAGTTAATAAGCCAAAAAAAAGTAGTGCTTTTAAAATAAATCCTTAGGCTTTCAAGGAAATTAAACCGATTTTCATGACCATTTCTTCGAAATCATTTCGCGAAACAGCGGCTTTATTTCGGGCTCTGGTGCGGTAATTATAAATCGTGCTTAAAGAGTAACGCAGGAAAGCAGCAATTTTTACACTGTCGGTAATCCCAAGACGGATTAAGGCAAAAATTCTAAGTTCTGTATTGAGTAATTCTCCTTGTTTTAAAACAATCTGCTCCTCTTTAATAAGCAGTTCATTAAAATCTTTTACGAAGGTTGGGTAGAGGTTTAAGAAAATACTATCGAAGTTTTTGTATAATTCCTCCAATTCTGTATCAACCAATGTAGTTGATTTTAGCATTTTATAGATCTCATCAAATTGTTTGGCCGTAGCTTTTTTATTCAAAATGATTCGATAATTCTCCAATTTGTTGATGTAAGTAGAACAAAGACTAAAAAAGTGCGCAATATATTCTTCTTTAATATGATTTGATTCTGATAATTGTGCATTACGTTCCTGCAACTGATTGTTGGTTTCGGTAATATCTTTGTTTAATTCGGCTAATTTCTGACCGCTTTCATAAAGTTCTCCACGGATTTTGGATACTTTTTTCATTTGTTTGTACACATAAATCACCGCGATAATCAAAAATACCGAGAGTAAACTGATGCATAAAAGATAAAGTTGCAGTTCTGTTTTTCTCTTGGCCTCTCTTTCTAAATAAACCGTATTGATTATCGAATATACTTCTGACATCAAAAGGGTACGAAACTGCACATTGCAATACAAGGCATCTTCAATAGCTGATTGCGTCAGCTTGTACGCCATATCTACATCCCCTACTTCATAAAAAACCAATGCCAATTCCTGAAGGGATGCATTGTCTTTATTTGCATTTTTTATGTCTGAGGTAGCCGAAAGAGCGTAGTATTTTTTTCTTAATTCTAATTGATGTGTTCCTTCATAAATACTCCCCAAAAGATACGCAATCATAGCATACTGAGGGTTATCTTCTTTTTGATCTTGCAATAGATCAACTAATTTCTTTTGGGCAACAGCATATTTTTTTTGGTAAATCTCCTGTTGAATTTTGTTAATCTTATAATTTAAAGAGTTCGGATCTAAAACAGTCAGCAAAGAGTCCCGGTACTGCTGTATTTGTTCTATGTATCTTTTGTTGTAACTGTTGGCTGCATAATGTTCAAAAAACTCGCGATATGCAATGTAATAGGTCGGAAGCAACGGCACCGACAATTTTCTTTTGTCGATACTTTTTAAAATTCCTTCCGATTCACGGTATTTTCCGGAAGAGGAATAAAGCGATACCAATTGCAGGTTGGCCAAATCGGAAAGTTCTTTATTTTGAAGTTCAGCCGCTATTTTCAGATTCTTTTTCACATAAAAAATAGCCGAATCTGAATTGAATTTCTGGTACTCTGCATACAAGGCTTTATTATAATTGTACTCCTGTTCTTTGGTTAAATCAGCTGACTTAATTTTTTTGAAGTTCAGAATTCGTTCTTCCTTAAGTTTAACGTAATACTGCTTCTTTTTCAGAGCATCATTCAGTTTATTCAAAATAGTAGCTGTACTATCCGATGAGTAGGTCGGAAAACAAATGAGAAGGGTGAAAACAAACAGTAAATATTTTTTCAAACTAATAAAAGATAAAACAGAATTACAAATATAAGTAAAGTGATAGTACAAAAGGATAAATTAAAAGAGTGACAAACATCAAAATTTTAGAGTGACAAACCTAAAGAAAACCATTATATTGGAATCTGTTTTTCACTACATTCCATTTGTAATTTGACCTGTGAGATTTTTTCACGCAGATTTTGCGGATTTTGCAGATTTTTTTTATTTCAATCCGCTAAAATCTGCGTGAGGTTTTTTTGATAATTCTTAACTTTCTGACATTGGGTTAGAGCTCGCATCATTACCATTTAATCTTGCAAAAATTAATCTTCTGCATTATAAATAGCCTATCCGGATTTGAATTGCCGTTGGTTTTAACCAACGGTCGTGCATCTTTGGGTTGATAGGCTTTAGCCAAAAAAACGTAAGTCTAGCGTTTTGGCTAAAGCTCAATGTTATTAAGTTAAGAGATTTTTTCACGCAGATTTTGCGGATTTTGCGGATTTTTTTATTTCAATCCGCTAAAATCTGCGTGAGGCTTTTTTTGACGATCCTTAACTTTCTGATATTGGACTAAAATTCAAATCATTAGCTTTTTTTAATTCGTTGGTTAGACCAACGGCTATTCAAAAAACACCTATTAGATATTCAAAAAAATAGCATCGAAATGTACTTCTAATTAATTACTTTTTTACTGCAATTGGCGCAGCCAGACAGCTCTCGGGAATATCAAAAGCATTTACCAGAGCAACAGCATCGGGACGAATATCCCAACAAAGCTGATTGACCATTTTACGAATTGCTTTCGTTTTTACTGCTTCCATATAACCGTCTTCAAGATACCAGGCTTTATTTTTTTCAATTTGCGAAAGTGCATACAATTGATTTAGTTTTATCAGGATAGCTTTAGAATTTTCATCTTCTACCGTTTGAATCGCTGTTTGAAATTGCTCCAAAACTACTCGTTCCAAATAGGCTTGCGCTACATCTATCATTTGATGTTGTACGACATTAAAAGCATCATAAGCTTCTAAGCCTTCTTCAACCAGTTTTTTGATTCTTTTTGCTGCCGATGCCAGAATTGTTTTTTCTCTGTGCTGAAAGGCCAACAAATGAAAGGCTCCATCCAATAAATGCTCCTCATCTGTTTTACGGGTTGCGATCGGATTTTTCTCGGCAATGGCTGATTTTGCATTTTCATACACATAATTGATGATTCCTAAAGAACCCATTTCGCCAAATGCCTTTCTGAATTCAGACAAACGGTTTTTAGCTACCAATTGCATTAAGACCGTGTTATCTCCTTCAAAAGTGGTGTAAATTTCGGTATCGTTTTTTAAGGCGTTGATTCTGTTTTCAGATAAATAACCTTTTCCACCGCAAGCTTCGCGGCATTCCTGCAAAATATCTCTGGTGCTCCAAGTCGAATAGGATTTCATTCCCGCTGCCAAAGCTTCTATTTCTTGCATTTCCGATTCGGTTCGGTTCAGAAAACGACTGGTCAGGTATTGCAAAGCAAAATGCACGGCGTATGTTTTGGCTAAAGGAGGCAATAACCTGCGTTGGTGCATACGGTAATTCAGAATCGGCACTTCAGAACCGCCTTCAGGTCCAAATTGTCGGCGTTGATCGCTATAGCGAATTGCAATCGTAAGCCCCGATTTAGCAGCAGCCAAAGCCGAACGTGGAATACCAATTCGCCCTCCGACCAAGGTTCCTAACATCGTAAAAAAACGTCTATTATCACTTGGAATAGGACTTTCAAATTCGCCTTTGTCATTTACAGAAGCAAAACGATCGAGCATATTTTCTTTTGGAATTTCAACCTGATCAAAACTAATTGTTCCGTTATCGACACCATTCAGTCCCATTTTGTGCCCGCAATCTCCGATGGTAACTCCTTTTAAGGTATTTCCGTTTGTGTCACGTAAAGGAACTATAAAAGCATTTACACCATAATCATGATCGCCAATAATCAGTTTAGCGAAAACTGTTGCCATTTGACCGTGAACTGCAGCGTTACCAATATATTCTTTTTGAGCATTTTTGTTTGGTGTATGAATGATAAAAGTTTGATTGTTATGCTGGTAAGTTGCTGTAGTTTCAAGTCCTTTAACATTGGAACCGTGATGTGTTTCGGTCATGGCAAAACAGCCCGGAAGCTTTAAGGAACCGATATCTTTTAAATATTTTGCGTAATGTTTCTCTGTTCCCAGCGACTGAACACTCATCCCCCAAAGTCCAAATTGGACTCCAAACTTAATTACGAGACTCAAATCGTGATAACTGAGTGTTTCCATTATGGCAAAATAGTCGGCTATGTTTTCTCCTCCTCCATATTGTTTTGGATAGGCCATATTTCCGAGATTTTCATCGGCTAAAATTTTGCACCAATTGTATACGGTTTGACGATAGACATTGATATCGGTCGAAGTTTCATAAGCAAATTCGCGTTTTGAAATAATCGATTTTACTTTTTTTATGATTGCCGCTTCTTTACCATCCAGAAGTGTTGTTATTTTTTGGATATCAAAATTAGAAGTGGTTTGAGAACTGGCGGTAAAAGAACCTGTTCTGGTTTTAAAGTTCTGAATTACTTCTTCTCCTAAAATTCCAAGGTCATTTTCTAATTTTAAAAAATCAGCCTCTACTACATAGATCGCAGAATCCTTTTCTGAAAGCGCTCCGGCAAGTTCAAAAATGGTTTTAATTGAAGGTTTATTTTGAATGGTTTTCGCTATATCTGATTTCCATTGTTCCAATTCATTTCGCGAAGGCGGATTTGAAATATCAATTTTAGACAAAAGATACTCTTGGTCTTCGGGCGAAATTCCTGTTTTTCCAACTATAAATTCTTTTAAAGTGGCAAACTCTTTTTGGGTCAAAAGATCATCGGACCATACTAGATAAAATAACGGTATAAAGGCTTGGAGCTTGGTGTTTTTCATAACATCTTAAATCAGTTAGTGTATTTATTTTTTTGCCACAGATTCAAAGGATTTGCACTGATTTTTTTGCCGCGAATTGCACTAATTTTCTCGAATTATTTGTTGATGGTGCAGCACTAAATCATTTTAATCCTTTAATCTGTGGCATTATTTCGTTGCAAAAAATTTCAATCCTTAATTTGTGTAAATTCGTGGCATAATTTTTTCTGATTTTGAATTGTCCGTAAACAAAAAAAACAGAAATGAAAAATACTCATTCCTGTTTATAAATCCTGTTAAGATTCTGGTAATTTTATTGAACTACTGTTTCTTATGTGTTTTTCGATGCAAGAATCCATTTTTGTCTTATTGCAAAAAGATGATGTGAATTAAATACTAATACTGCCATAAAAATAATCCCGTATGCACCAATCTGTAAACTGCTTATTTTTTCGTGGTACACAAAATTTGCCAGACCAAAAGCAATCATTGGATTGATATTTAAAAGCATTCCAACTGTAGAGGAATTAATTCCGGAAAGCGCATACAGATTTAAGAATAACGGAAAAATAGTAAACAGAACTGCTATTGTCTCTATACACAAGTAGAATTTAAACTCTGTTGGAACCGGTCCGCTGTAAAACGGGTAAAAAGGCAGTAAAACAATTGCTGCAAAAGTAATGTGAAATGTAAGTGTAATAAATTTATCAAAACCTTTATTTACTCGTTGGCTTACTAAATAACCCGCATAGGTCAAACCTATTATAATACTAAAAAACATGTCCATTATGTCGGCATAAGACAATAACAAACAGCCTGAAACGCTTAGCCCAACAGAAACCCACTGTACCTTAGAAAGTTTTTCATGCAAAAGAAAATAAGCCAACAACGTGGTTAGAATCGGGCACACCAAATACGCCAGCGAAGTTGCTTTTACACTAACATGATTCATTACATAGATAAACGTAAACCAATTGGCCATTAGAAAAGTACTACCTCCGAAGTTTAACAAAATAGTCTTTCTTTTTTCTGCTTTTGATAATGCTTTAAAAATTTCTATAGTTTCTTTTACTCTTTTTCTTTTAAAAATAAAGACAATCAATAACATTAGAATGCTACAACTAAAAACGCGATTGAATAAAATATCTAAAGAAGGATAGTCATGAATTGGCTTTAGCGCTAAGCTAAAAAATCCCCAAATCGTATAAGCTGTAATGGCTGCTAAGTAATATTTTGTTGTTTTCACGGAATCTTCTTTTTTGCTTGATTTCTGATGCAACAAATTTCTTAAAAATAATACAGCAATACAGATACAGTTTTTGTAAATTGCACCATAACAGTTTCTTTTATGAAAAATTCAAATTACTTATATCTACAGTTTGCTGATCGAATTGAAAAGCAAATAAAATCGGGCGTTTTGAGTGTTGGAGACAAATTACCTTCGATTCGGGAAGTATGCTCAGAAACGGGCTACAGCATGAGTACGGTGAGCAAGGCCTACTATGAAGTTGAAAGTCGCTCTTTAATCGAATCAAGGCCGCAATCGGGTTATTATGTAAGTAATATTTCTGCCCGAACGGTTCCCGAACCCTCGGCCAGTTCTCCTATTTTAAGCGTAAAAAATGTAGAGCGTGAAGATTTAATCGATTTGGTTTATAATGATATGAGAGCAAAAGGAGTTACGATGTTTTCATTAGGTTTTCCATCAAATGAACTTCTTCCTATCGCCAAGCTGAACAAAGGCATGATTCAAGCCATGCGGTCTTTACCCAATAGTGGAACCAGTTATGAAGAACTACAGGGAAATCTAAACCTAAGAAAAGAAATCGCACGTTGGGCATTCACTTGGGGAGGATCTCCGACCGAAGATGATATTATAACCACTCCCGGTTGTGTCAATGCCATATCACATTGCCTAATGTCTTTAACCAAACCCGGAGATACTATAATCACAGAGAGTCCTGTTTATTTTGGTGTTTTACAATTGGCCAAATCTTTGGGGTTATACGTGATGGAATTACCGACCAATATTACCACAGGAATTGAATTAGATGCCGTAAAAAAAGCCATTGCAACCAAAAAAATAAAAGCCTGTGTACTGATGAGTAATTTCAGTAATCCGTCAGGAAGCATGATGCCAAATGAACATAAAAAAGAAGTCGTTCGCTTAATGGAGTTTTATAACATTCCACTTATTGAAGATGATATCCACGGGGATTTGTATTTTGGCTCCGGCCGTCCAACAAATTGTAAAACTTACGATGAAAGTGGAATTGTACTTTGCTGCAGTTCTGTTTCCAAGACATTGGCTCCCGGATATCGTGTGGGTTGGGTATTACCGGGGAAATTTAAAAAAGAAGTCCTGCGCTCTAAACTCTATCATACCATCTCCTCTCCTACCATCACACATGAGGTTGTGGGGGATTTTCTAAAAAACGGAAGATATGAAAATCATCTTCGCAAGATTCGCAAGATATTAAATCAGAATTGTAACAATTATATTAATACGGTCTTAGAATCTTTTCCAACGGGGACAAAAGTGAGTCAGCCACAAGGTGGTTTTTTCCTTTGGGTTGAACTTGATAAAAGAATAGATACGGCTGACCTTTATCATTTAGCAATGAAACATCAGATTAGTATTTCTCCTGGAAGAATCTTCTCTTTTCAGGATCAATTTTCAAATTGTATGCGTTTGAGTTTTGGCTTGCCTTGGACCAACGAGCTGAGACAATCTATACAAACTTTGGGCAAACTGGTTGATTTATAACCAAACATTCCCCTGTATTGAAAGTTCATCAATGGTTTATGAGCAAAAAAAGCCACAGATTAAAGGATTAAAATGATTCATAAACTGTGATGTAAAAAAAAAATAAACACGAATTGCACTGATTACACTAATTAACTCGGGGTAACTTTGAAATTCTTGGCAAAATGATCAAAATGATTTGTTAATCTGTGTGAATCATTTTAATCTGTGGCAAAAAAAATAAACACGAATTGCACTGATTACACTAATTAACTCACTTTGTCTTTTTTTACGAAGGTGACCCGAACGAAAGCGAATAAACCCAATAAAGCTGCATTTGCTGAGCTTGTTTTTACGGAGTTTCTTGCGGAGATTTCTCCTTCGTCGAAAGGACAAACCGTGTGTGTCTGTGTGTGTGTGTGTGTGTGTGTTAGATAAACTGAATTCTAATATCTATTTTTCCTTTTTAGACTAACGAATATATAAGCTTAATTTTTGCTACTCCACAGGTTTTCGTGTTGATCCATAATCTGTGTGAATCATTTTAATCAGTGGCAAAAAAAATTCGTGCCAATTGGTGAAATTCGTGGTAAAAACATTTTTAGAAGCTAAAGTAATCACAAAACTATTTTTACCCTTTGTAGCTTCATAGCTTTTTAAACCAAAAAAAATACCAGGCAGTGTGAACAATAAACACGCTGCCTGGCTAACAATAACAATTAAAGGACCAAAAAATTAATTATAAAACGAAATAAGCGTCGTTTTCCGCTTTTCTAGGCTCGGGTTTAAGATCAAATTCTTTGATGATATCAAATTCACTTTGATACTCATCTAACATTTGCATTAGATTCTTTTCGATTGTATTTGCAATAGCGGTAACCGGCGTATCTGTAGGCCTGTTTTCAAACGGGTCCTGCAAATGAATCGCCATTTTTTCAATTAAGAAAAAAGTACCTCCAATGATTGTGATCAAAGGAATTGCAAACCAACTTAATAAGCTGATCAACCCAAAAGGCAATAAGATAATAAACAAACACAATGTCATTCTGATATACATACTGTAGGTCGTTGGGAAAATCGTATTTTTAATACGCTCACATTTACCCATTGCATCACACAATCTCGTTAATGTATTATCAATTTCAACTTGTTGATAGGTATTGAAACGTTTATTTTTTCTGGCAATTCTCAAATCTCTCGCATGTAACAACAAGATCGCATTTGGAATGTTCTGATGGTTCTTTACAAAACGCAACTCTTCCTCACTTAAAAGGTCCTTAATCGGTTTTATAGCGTCTTTATTTCGTAAAGACTGTCCCAAACTAAAACACCATGCAATTTGTCTTTTAGTGAAATTTTCTTTGAATTCGTTTGCTTCAACAGAAAAATCAGGGTCTTTATAGAATGTCAACAATTGTCTGATCAAAGTTCTGGATTCGTTTACGATAGATCCCCAGATAATTCTGGCTTCCCACCATCTGTCATACGCCTGATTGGACTTGAAAGCCAATAACAAGGATATAATCGTACCAATCATTGTTGGTATCGCAATCGGAATATCTACGGAAACATTAATAAAATAGTGATGAAAAATCTCAAACAATATCGTATAAGCCATCAATAGAGCCAATTCTACTTTTATTTTCCCAAGAACGTACTTCATTGGGATTTTCTTTTTTAACAGCATATTTTTTCGCTTTAAAGTTTAAACTTGTATTTTTTAAACATTTAAGTTTTAAGCCAATTCTTCGTAAAGTGATAATACCGGAAGTCCCAATTTATCATTCATTGTTTCTTTTTTGGTCTTTTTGAATTTGATTTTCTCGCCTTTACGGGTTTCAACCAGTAAATCAATACCGTATTTTGAAATCGCTTCAGACAAATAAGGTTCAAATTGCTCTAGGTTGTCATCAAAATTCGCCGTTTGGCTTACAATTTCATAAGAGAAATTTTGACTCAAAAACTGCTGAACATCTTTTACGTGCATGTTAACATTGCTGTTTTCGATATAAAGTGCTTTATTGAAGTCTTCTTTGATTGCTTCTGTACCTAAATGCAGTATAGGGCATCTTTGATTTCCGGCTAATTTTACGGAGTATTGGTGAATACGCTTTGTTTCCTGCTTGTAAGAAGGTGTCAGGATAACCAACTTCACATCAAAAGCATCAATAATACCTTTAAATATTGGTGACGAAAGTCCGAATTGGTTATGTATTTTTATTTTGCAATTAGCAGTATGCTCTACAATATAGCGGCAGGTTTCCAGAACTTCTTCCTGGCTTAAAGTAAGACCAGTTCTCATCTCACGCAAGAAATGCGACGAAGAAAAAGAGTCGGGAGCATCTGCAACCATCATTAAAACAATCTCACAACTCGTGTTCTTTGCCTGATTAACAGCCGATTTAACAGCGCTTATGGTATCTTCTTTTAATGTAGTGGGTATAAGGAAATTTTTCATAAGTATAATTGTTTAGTTTTATACGTACAAAATAACTGCCTGAGAATTAGAAGGGTCTTAGTATAAAATTAGATTTCTCTAAGATTCAATATTAGATTTTTTAATATTGGCTTTTTTATTATTATCTTTCCTAAAGACGATCGTCACAATGGTACCTTTGTCCTGCTCTGATTGTACTTGTATTTCACCATCATGCATTCGGATAATCTTAGAAGCCAAAGGAAGCCCCAAACCATATCCTATATATTTAGCGGCGATTTTACCTCTGAAGAAAGGTTCATACAAATGCGGAATATCCTCCGGAGGGATTCCGATTCCGATATCATTTATCGCAATTTTAATCCATTCCTTATTCGCGGAAAGCGACACAAAGACCTCATTATTGTCTGAATATTTTACGCCGTTGGTAATAATATTATTGATCGCCAGTTCTAAAAGTGGTTTATTACAAGGAATCAACAATAAATTGGAATCTTTAGGCGCAAAATTAAGCTTGATACTTACACGGTTGTCCGGATAAATTTTATCCAAATCCGATTTTACATCCATCAATAATTCATCAATTCGGGCAATGTCCAGAACTTGTTTTTTTCCGTCGTAACCTGTTTGCGTCAGTTTTAGCAAACTTTCTGTTAGATTTCCTAATCTTGATGCCTGACTGTAAATATTTTCTAAAGACTGAATGTATTCGGATACTTCTCTTTCCTTAAGAAGCATGATCTCAGACTCTGCGATGATTGTAGTAATGGGTGTTTTTAACTCATGAGAGGCATTATTGATAAAGTTGGCCTGAATCTCAAATGAGGTTTCCAAACGGTCCAACATATCATTAAAAGTCTCCGTTAAATCTGAAATTTCATCCGAGTTTTTAACTTCAGGCAATCGGTTGTGCAGATTAGAAGCACTTATTCGGTTTACTTCTTTGGTAATTCTTGCTACCGGATTTATAACACGTTTTGCTAGAAACCGTCCTAAAAAGAACGCCAGAAATATAAAACCGATACCACCAAAAAGCATAATTTTGACAATATAAATAGCAGTTGTTCTTCCTTTTCGGTCTCTTGCACCGACAATTACTATATACTTTTGGTTGTGTTCTGTAAAAACTTGCCCTAAATAGTACTTGCTATTAATTTCAAAATAGTCTTTTCCCGTTTTTAATATATTGGTATAAAAGTTATTGGGTAGATTAAGATTGGTATTGTAATCAAAACTGTTGGCGCTGTTTATTTTAAGGACAAACTCTTCTTCTTCGATAAGTTCTTCCAGTCCATTTTTTTTAAGATTACTGTAGTATTTTATTTTTTCAGGATCTTTCTGAAAATGAATTGACGCTACAATTTTAGCCCTGTCTTCCAGTCGTTTTAAAAAATGGTATCGGTTGTTTTCACGAAATAAAACAAAAACAACGATACATAATAGCAACGTACTAAAAGAAGAAAGAGCCACATAGGTAACCGTAATTTTTTTTCTTATATCCATTTTAAGGCTGTATGACATAACCTAAACCTTTCATGGTATGAATCAGTTTGGTTGCAAAAGGTTTATCTATTTTTTTTCTTAAATAATTGATATAAACGTCCACAACATTGGTGTTCATATCAAAATTAATGTCCCATACATTGTCTAAAATTTGATCGCGGGATACAATTCTGCCTGTATTTTTTGCCAAATAGTACAATAATTTAAATTCTTTGGCTGTCAAAACAATAGATTCGCCATCTCTTTTAACCGTTTTGGCTCGTCCGTTTATTTCTAAATCACTAATCGTAATGGTATCTATTTTATCTGTTTCCTGATTGGCTCTTCTGTTTAAAGCATTTACTCTCGCATCAAGTTCACCAAACTTAAAAGGTTTTACCAGATAATCATCAGCCCCGGCATTAAGACCGGTTACAATATTCTCAGAAGTTCCAAGTGCTGTAAGAAGCAGAATAGGTACGAAATTTTTACTGGCTCGCAATCTTCTGCAAATCTCAATTCCGTTAATATCCGGCAACATTACATCTAATACAACTACATCAAAAGTATAATTATGAAGCATCTCTAAAGCTGTTTTGCCATCGAGTGCTACACTTACTTCATTATTGTTCTCAGCAAATCCTTTTCGTAAAATGGATAAAAGGTTTGGTTCATCTTCGACTATTAGTAATTTCATCTTTAGAAAGTAGTATATCGAACAAAAATAAGCATTGAATTTTATAAAAGTAGTACATCAACAAGAAAATATGAGGAATAAAAAAGAGGCTGTCTCCCAAATGTAGTGAAACAACCTCTTTTCTAATTCTTATTCCGGCAGCATTGTACCGCAAAACAGAAATAGCAATATGCCTTAAATCATTAGAAAAACAAACTCTTAAAAAGTCTCACCGGCATTGAGATAAAACGCGTTTGAGTTGTTCCCAACCGCATAATCCACAACTAAATTGGTACGGGTTTTTTTGTCGATTAAAATACGTAAACCTGCTCCAATTGCAGGCTGAACATAACTAAAAAGAGGTGTATTGGTTTCTGAATTACTGGCAGTAGTAAAATTGGTAAACACCGTTCCGCTAAACATTTGATTGCAACTTATCGGAAATCTGAATTCTGCTGAAAGATACACCAAATTTGATCCCCTAAACAATCCTTGTGTATACCCCTCTCCACTCCTGCTTCGCTGATCCCAGCCAATAGCAGGCAGATTTAGATACGGTACTTTTCCTCTTGTTACAAATTGTCCATACGTCCAAAATGCCAGAATATAACGCTCATTTTTACTGGAAAGAGGAATAAAATGTCTGTATTCGGTATAAAGAACATTGCTGTATCGCTGATTTTTGAAGAATACCGGATTAAATCTATAGTTGATATTGGCAAACCAGCCGCGAGCTGTATTAACCTGATTGTCCCGGGAATCGTAGACCAAATTAAGACTCATTCCGGTTAAATAATACTCGAGATCATTAAATCCGTATTTCTGACTGTAGTTATAATGGTAGGTAAAAACCTGATTCGCCACATCTAGATCTTCGTCTTTTATAGACGAATACCAATCGATATTGATCCCACCACCCACATAAAAATTCTTTTTTACTTCCCAGGATGCGGTTTGGTGGAATTTAAAATAATTATAATCCATAGGCTGAGCAATAGAATCGATACTGAAATTACCTCGCCTGCTGTGATGCGGAATAATATTGGTTCCGAGACCATAATTGGGTTGCGAAAAAATATACATTCGATAATCGCCACTCAAAAATATCTTATTGTTTTTTAGTAAAATATTGTTCTTGACATTTATAAGCCATTGTTTCTTGGTAGTATAGGTTACTCCTAAATTAGCAATAGAGTATTTGTCTGTGGCCTCTTTTCCTTTAAAAGTATATTGTGCCACTCCGCCAAAAACAAAGCCCGTGGCAGGCTGCGCTCCGATAACAGGAATTACCAGAAAAAAACTGTTTTTTATGGGCTTTAGAACCAAAAGAGAATCTTTCTTCTTAAAAAGTTCAAATACGGTTTTAGGCGGGCATAATTGCGGATTGTCGGAATCATTTTGAGCATGAAGCATAAATGGAAGAAAAAACAATAGTACTAAGATTGTCATTAAACATTTAGAATAATTATTTTTTAAAAACTTTACCATTTCTAAGTTCAGTGTTTTTGGATAATAACAAACTCTCTTGTAAATATAACCCTTATTTTCAATATTTTACACAACTATTCTTAATAATAAAATTGGTTTTACAAAATAAAAGAAGCAAAAAGTCAGACAAAAAATGTATAGTATCTTGCTTAAATTAGTATCTTTTCGCTCTGAAACAACGATTGAAAAACATTGAAAAAAGAATCTGAATATTTCCTTGATAAAGAATACAATACCATCGTTTATGGTAAAGAGGATCTTAATTTTAAGGATTTTGAATGTTGTGTTTTTTCGAATTGTAATTTTTCTGCCTGTACTTTTCTAGCCGTTACCTTTATTGATTGTGTTTTTAATGATTGCATTTTTAATAACACAAAAATCAATTATGTGGCATTCCGGACAGTTACTTTCAATCATTGTGAAATAAAAGAAGTGAATTTTGCGATGTGCGACAAGTTGATCTTCGAGGTTCATTTTTACAATTGCATTTTAGATTTCTCTAAATTTTATACCTTAAAAATAAAAGGAACAACCTTTAACAATTGCAGCCTGATCGCCGTAGATTTTATGGCCACAGATCTGACAAGTGTTCTTTTTGATTATTGTGATCTCTACCGCTCTGAGTTTGACAAAGCCATCGCCAACAAGGCCGATTTTAAAACCAGTTTCAATTATACGATTGACCCTTCTAAAACAAAGCTCAAAAAGGCTGTTTTTTCTTTGAATGAAGTGAAAGGCTTATTATTTAAACATGATGTTATTGTGAGTTAGATATTAACTTCAACCTTATTATATTCTTTCATCCTAAATATTTAAATTTTAACCGATAAAACTCAAATATTTTAAGATATTTTAGTCAATTACTATATTTTTGTAAAAACGTAACTAACTAATACAAAAAATGGCAGACCAGGAAATCATTAAACACACTAAAAAAGTACATCGAATTGTAACAAACAAGAAGCACAATCTTGCAGAAAAAATAAAAGAAATTAGTTTAGAGATTTTTATCATTGTTTTTGCCGTTTCGCTATCGATCTGGTTGCACGGATGGAGCGAGCACCAACACGACCAGCAAGACGTTAAAAAATTCCTGATTGGACTTAAATCAGATATCCAAAATGATATTAATAGTACTAAATCTTTAATCAAACAGTATCAGGAATTTGGTCAAATATACCAGCACCTTAACCAATTAGATCAAAATAAATCTTACGACGAAAATCAATTTAAAAAAGAATTATCATTTATCAATTTAAATGCCTATTTAAGACCTAATATTTACAGATTTAACGGTTTTGTGTCATCGGGCAGAATCGGAAATATCGAAAATGATTCTCTTTCCCTAAACATTCTGAGATTCTATCAGAAAAACCTCTCTGAAGTTAATTCTTCTGAATCAGGATGGCTAGCGCGACAAAAAAAATTACAATCTTATTTAGAGGATAATTTAACCAATCCGGAAAGCACTGCCGACAATTGGAAACTACTTAATACTCCAAAAGGTAAACAGTTGACAAAAAATCTTGTTCCGTGGGATCAGATTTATGAGCGTTACAACAATTTAATCCTTTTAGGAGAAACAATCGTTAAACAGATTGATAAAGAATACGATCTAAAAGAATAGATTTTTTTCTTAATCAAACAGGATCTAATCAATGTTAATAAACAAGTGATTAGATCCTGTTTTGTTTTTAAAGCGGTCGCTATGGTCAACAATTTATTATTTAAAGACAATCTTATTTTGAATCAAATCCAAAAGTTGCAGAATAATTTTTAGAACTTTCCTCTTGTTAGAATTAGTAGATTTTATACTTTTTGATCACAGCTTTTTAAATTTCCCAACTTCTCGCTTTGACGATCTCGCAGAGACGCAAAGCCGCAAAGTTTCTTCTTCTTATTTTTAAGCTTTTCTATTTTTCACTTTCTCACTTTGGGCTTCTCGAAATGTCATGGAGTCTCAAAGTTTTTTTTCTAATTTTTTTATTAAAACTTTACGATTTTGCGACTCTGCGAGATTTTTACTTCTCCGCAACTTTTGGACTTGATCTCTTACTTTGAGTTATTACCATAAAAAAAGCCAGTATAAACTGGCTCGTGATTTCTATATTTTCTTTAGGATTATCCTACTATAACATCTCTTTTCATGGCATACAATTTTAAGTTAATTGGATATACAATTTTACGCAATAATTACCTTGTAGACAAATAATTAGTGTTAAATATTAGTGTTAAATATTAGTGTTAAATAATTAAGCAACCCCTAAATCATCTCCCGATTTAAACCTTTTCGTTGTAATAACATCTTTACAATAGAAGTCCTGAACAAAAATATTTGTAAAACCCGACAGTGAATGTTTAGCAATTACAGTAAGTCTAATGTAAGAAGACGTATCACTCCAATTTGATTCGATATCTTCACTGGTTCTGACTCGCATGGCATGTAAACTATTTGTATCAGATTTCTTTTTACAGGGAATATAGGAGATGAAATTATCCTTTAAAACGATATCCTTTCCTTGAATATTCATGCCTCCAACACCTCCTACTTGTTTATAAAATGTCGGTTCAATTCTAATATCAAATATTTCTGAGTTTGTTTTATTGACAAATTTGAAAAAATAATTTACTTCTCCTTCAAATATTACCTTACTTACATGAGGTGATATTTCAATCTTTACTCTTTTTCTTTTTAAAAAATACATTAAAAACAGGTAAGATGAAATTACGCCTGCAACGATACTGATAGTGATTCCTAAAATTAGATCTGTCATTAAATGAATACTTTGACAGAAAGTTAAACTCAAAATTCAAACCATTAAAAGATTATCTCACATTGCTTTGATTTCGATTTACAATCGTTTCTCCATCACATAATCCTCCATTAAATAACCGTTTCCAATTTCGATATTAACTTCATCGATAATTTTAAAACCTGTTTTCTCATAAAAATGTAAAGCTTTATTAAATCGGTTTACATTTAAATACAATGAAGCGGAATTATGCTCTAAAGCAAAATTGCCAATACTTTCCATAACTGATTTTCCAATTCCTTTACCTTGTGTTTCCGGCAAAAGATATATTTTATGAATTTTTGTAATAGCTTCTTTTTTATAATTGTGCTCAATTCCGATAAATCCTAAAACCGAATTTTCGTCAGAAATCAAATAAAACAACTGTTCTTTTTTATCCAACTGAGCGGTTAAAGCTTCGTCCGAGTAAAACAAATCCAGCATATATTTTAGTTGTTCTTCAGTCAAAATTTCACCATAAGTTATAGGCCATGTTTTATAGGTTATATCCTGAATTATTTTAATATCATTTCTGCCTGCTTCTGAAATTGTAATCATATTTAAGTATACTGCTTTAAATTAATTCGTAAAAACTTGATTTTCCTGTTCGTTTACCCTAATAAAAGTAGTTCGTTTGGTAAGCTCTTTTAATCTTGAAGCGCCTACATAAGTACAAGTGCTTCGTATTCCTCCTAAAATATCTAAAATTGTATTTATAACTTTTCCTTTAAAAGGAACCTGAACCGTTTTTCCTTCACTTGCTCTGTATTCAGCGACACCGCCTACGTATTTATCCATGGCGGTCTTCGAACTCATTCCGTAAAATTGTCTGAATTCCTTACCATTAATTTCGATAAGCTCTCCACCACTCTCTGTATGTCCGGCAAGCATACCGCCTAACATTACAAAATCGGAACCTGCGCCAAAAGCTTTGGCAACATCTCCCGGTATTTTACAGCCCCCATCGCTAATAATGTGCCCACCTAAACCATGAGCAGCATCAGCACATTCTATAATAGCCGAAAGTTGCGGATACCCAACACCGGTTTTTACACGCGTTGTACAAACGGATCCTGCACCTATGCCTACTTTTACAATATCTGCGCCGGCTAATAACAGTTCTTCCACCATTTCACCGGTTACCACATTACCGGCAATAATAACTTTATCAGGATATTCCTTTCGTGTTTGTTTTAAAAACTGAACAAAGTGTTCCGAATACCCGTTGGCAACATCAATACAAATAAACCGCAACACTGGATTGGCAGTTATAATCTCTCTGATTTTTAAAGAATCTTCTTTTCCCGTCCCCGTACTTATAGCGATATAATTGTAAAAATCGGGAGTAACTTTCTCTAAAAAATCAGTCCATTCCTGAAGCGAATAATGTTTATGAATTGCCGTAAACATTTTTTCTTTAGCCAAAACTTCAGCCATTTCAAAAGTTCCGACCGTATCCATATTGGCAGCCATAATCGGAATTCCTGTCCAGGTACTGCTACTGTGCAAAAATTTAAAATTTCGTTCTAAAGAGACTTCCGATCTGCTCTTTAACGTTGATCTTTTGGGTCTGATCATCACATCTTTAAACCCCAATTTTAAATCAGTTTCTATTCTCATGGTGCTAAATTTCTGTTACTCTCAAATGTAAGGATTTTAGATTTTAGATTTTAGATTTTAGATTTTAGATTTTAGATTTTAGATTTTAGATTTTAGATTTTAGATTTTAGATTTTAGATTTTAGATTTTAGATTTTAGATTTTTGTTGGAACGGAAAATTGGAACGGCAAACTGTAACTACAAACTGAGACTGTAAACTGAGACTGTAGACTGAGACTGAGACTGTAAACTAAAAAAAACTACCCGTGAATAGTCTCTCCTTTTCCGTAATTTGAGATAATTGACTCTTCGTAGGCCAACCATTCTCTCCAACGTTTTTCAACATCGATTCCTACTCCGTATTTTCGGGCATAGGTGATGAATGTTGTGTAATGACCGGCTTCACTTTCCATTAATTCTCTGTAAAAAACAGCCAGCTCTTCGTCTTGAATGTTTTCAGATAAAACTTTAAAACGCTCGCAACTTCTGGCTTCAATCATTGCCGAAAACAATAATCTTTCCACTAAACCGGAAACTCTGCTGCCATCACCGCTTTTCTTCATGTACAAATACAATTCATTTACATAATCGTCTTTGCGCTCGCGTCCTAGTTTAAGGCCTCTTTTGATGATGATATTATGCACCTGCTCAAAGTGATCGATTTCTTCTTTCGCTAAAGCCAATAAATCTTTCACTAAATCCTGATGCTCAGAATTATTTGTGATAATCGTTATGGCATTTGTAGCCGCTTTTTGTTCACACCAAGCGTGATCTGTCAGGATTTCCTCGATGTTTTTCTCTACTATATTAACCCATCTAGGGTCAGTTGGCAGTTGTAATCTTAATACACCCATATTCTTTTTTTGTTTCAGGTTTTCTTTTGTTTCAGGTTTTCTTTGTCTCATTTTTTAGTTGAAATAAAAACTAAAAAAAGTTTAAAGCTTTGTGCTGTTTTAAACCAACACAAAACTTTAAACTTGAAATTTTAAACTTGAAACTTATTTCTTAGTAAACGAAAATTGGTCTTTCGCTCATCATTTCATTTACTTCATTTGCTACTTCTTCGATCACTGCTTCGTTAGTGTGATCCACAAGTACTCTGTCAATTAAAGCTACGATAGTTTCCATATCTGCTTCAACTAAACCACGAGTTGTGATTGCAGCTGTTCCAACACGAATTCCTGAAGTTACAAATGGTGATTTGTCATCAAAAGGAACCATGTTTTTATTTACTGTAATTTCTGCTTTTACTAATGCGTTTTCAGCTTCTTTTCCTGAAATGTTTTTGTTTCTTAAGTCAATTAACATCATATGGTTGTCAGTTCCTCCAGAAATAATGTTATACCCTCTTTTCACAAAAGCATCCGCCATAGCGTTTGCATTTTTTTGCAATTGCATAGCGTAAGTAAAGAATTCGTCTTTTAAAGCTTCTCCAAAAGCAACAGCTTTAGCAGCAATAATATGCATTAATGGACCACCTTGATTTCCTGGGAAAACAGCTAAATCTATTAAAGAAGACATCATTCTGATTTCTCCTTTTGGAGTTTTTAAACCTTGTGGGTTTTCAAAATCTTTCCCCATTAAGATCAAACCTCCACGAGGTCCGCGTAATGTTTTATGTGTTGTTGTAGAAACAATATGGCAATGTGGAATTGGATCATTTAATAATCCTTTTGCAATAAGACCTGCAGGGTGAGAAATATCAGCAAATAAGATTGCTCCTACACTATCTGCGATTTGTCTGAAACGTGCAAAATCCATATCACGTGAGTAAGCCGAAGCTCCTGCAATGATTAATTTTGGTTGTTCTTTAGTAGCAATTTCCTGAATTTTATCGTAATCTAAACGACCTGTTTCAGCATCTACACCATAAAAAACCGGACGATACAAACGTCCTGAAAAGTTTACCGGTGAACCGTGAGTCAAGTGACCACCGTGTGACAAATCGAAACCTAAAATCTTGTCTCCAGGGTTCAAACAAGCATGGTAAACTGCTGTATTTGCTTGAGAACCTGAGTGAGGTTGTACGTTTGCATATTCAGCACCAAATAATTCTTTGGCTCTGTCAATAGCGATTTGCTCGATTACGTCTACTACTTCGCATCCTCCGTAGTATCTTTTGCCAGGATATCCCTCAGCGTATTTATTCGTTAAAACAGACCCGGCTGCTTCAATTACTTCATCACTTACAAAGTTCTCTGAAGCAATAAGTTCTAATCCGTGAATTTGTCTGTCCTGTTCCTCTAGTATAAGGTCAAAAATTTGTTCGTCGCGTTGCATTTTTTCGTTTTTCGTTAATTTGATGCAAAAATACAAAAAAACGTTTGTCATACAGTTAGATTATGATATATTTGACAAGTAATTTTTCAACAAATAATTAACATTCACATGCCGATAACCGCCAACGATACCAAAAGAAAATCATGGTTAGAAGTGCCTGAAAATAGCGACTTCCCTATTCAGAATATTCCTTTCGGTGTATTTCTTACCAAAGAAAATGTCGTTACAGTAGGAACCAGAATTGGCGATTACGCTATAGATCTAGGAGCTTTACAACAATTAAACTATTTCTCCGGAATAGATTTAACTGATGATATGTTTATGCAGGACACGCTAAATGATTTTATTTCTGACGGAAAAAAAACATGGCGCCTGGTCCGCAACCGCATCGCAGATATTTTTGATGCAACCAACCCACAACTTAGAGATTCGACAAAAGATCGTGATATCGTTATTTTCAAGATCGACGATGTTGAAATGCAATTACCGGTTTTAATTGGTGATTATACAGATTTTTACTCGAGTAAAGAACACGCTACAAACGTAGGGAAAATGTTCCGTGATCCCGAAAATGCTTTATTACCAAACTGGTTACACATTCCGGTAGGCTATCATGGAAGAAGTTCTACGATTGTTCCGTCTGGAATTCCGGTTCACAGACCAATGGGACAAACATTACCTAATGGAGAAAAAACACCCGTTTTTGGTGCTTCCCGATTAGTTGATTTTGAATTGGAAACTGCTTTTATTACCACAGACGTAAACGTAATGGGCGAAAATATCCCAACTTACGAAGCCGAAGATTATATTTTCGGAATGGTTTTACTAAACGACTGGAGTGCACGTGATATTCAGAAATGGGAATATGTGCCACTTGGGCCTTTCCTTGCAAAAAACTTCGCGACTTCTATTTCGCCTTGGATCGTAACTATGGATGCATTAGAGCCTTTTAGAACAAAAGGACCTAAACAAGATCCGGCTCCGCTTCCTTATTTACAAACGAAAGGAAAAAAAGCTTTCGATATTCATTTAGAAGTTTCTATTCAGCCTTTAGATCAGGAAGAAACGGTTGTTTCTAAATCAAATTTTAAATATTTATACTGGTCAATGTGTCAGCAATTAGCACACCATACTTCTAATGGATGTCGTGTAAATTCTGGCGATATGATGGGTTCAGGAACTATCTCAGGACCAACACCGGACAGCTTTGGTTCGATGTTAGAACTAACCTGGGGAGGAAAAAATCCATTAAAATTAAAGGATGGAAGCGAACGTAAATTTATCGAAGATAATGATACCGTAATCATCAGAGGTTTCTGCGAGACTAATGAAGTTCGTATTGGTTTTGGTGAAGTTGCCAGCCAATTATTACCTCCTTTTGTGAGACAATGAAGAGCAAATGAATTGCCTGAATAATATAAAAAAACTTGTTAGTATTTCACTAACAAGTTTTTTTTTGTTTACGTTGTTTCTCTCGCAAAGTCGCAAAGACGCAAAGTTTTTACTTTATTACGTTAAGCTCTATACCCTACAAAATAGGGAAAAACGTGTAAGTAAGGTTTAATCGAAGCTAATTTGTGTTTTGTTGAAAGGACTGGATATACTTAAATAAAATAGCACGCAGATTTTGCGGATTTAACGGGTTTTCGCGGAAAGCAATGATCAAAAATCTGTGAAATCTGCGTGAAAAAAAATCTTAAAACTTTGCGATTCTGCGACTTTGCGAGAAATCAATCACGCTGCGAAATGAATTATATTAATTTGACGATAAAAAAAACTTGTTAGTCTTCTGGATATACTTAAATAAAATAGCACGCAGATTTTGCGGATTTAGCGGATTTTCGCGGAAAGCAAGGAATAAAAATCTGCAAAATCTGCGTGAAAAAATCTTAAAAACTTTGCGTCTTCGCGACTCTGCGAGAGATCAACCACACCGCAAAACGAATTATATTAATTTGAAGACATAAAAAAACTTGCTAGTCTTCACTAACAAGTTTTTTACATTTTAAAATTTAATAATGCTATTGCTTAGGTTGCTGTTGGGTAACACAATGTACCATTCCGCCATTTGCATATAAGTTTCTGACATCTATACCGACAACTTCTCTTCCCGGATATAGGCCTGCTATAATTTTATTTGCAACACTATCATTTGGATCGTTGTAATTTGGAACCAAAACTTTACCATTTGCAATATAGAAATTAATATAATTCCCTTTGTAACCAAGTGCTTTCCCTGTTTTTGTAACTACATTTTTCTGTGTAAGTGGCAAAATTACTTTTGTATACACTTCGTTTTTGGTGTTTGAGGCTGCATTTAAAATCGCAATATCCGAATCTATAAGTCCCCAACCTGATAAATCAGAATTACTCATTGTGATCATTTTGTTACCAGCTGCAAATTTCATGATCCCATCGATATGCATATCTGTAACATCCTCTTCGCTAAAACCTCCTTCAAGCCAAATGAATTTTGTAGCTCCAAGGTATTTCGTGAAATTTGATTCCGCCTGAGCTTGACTCATTCCTTTATTTCTAACCGAATTTCTAGGTTTTTGACTGATTATAGAACTTTTAGTTGCCATTAATACTCCATGACCGTCTAATTCTACCGAACCCCCTTCGTTTACCATTACATTATTTAAGTTCAATACGGTTACTCCGGTGTCAGCTCCGATCGCACTAGGTATTGCATCACAATTCGCTGAATCGTATTTGCCTCCCCAGCCATTAAACCCCCAGTCTTCGATCACTAGTTTTCCCTGAGCGTCACGTACGTAAATTGGTCCGTTATCTCTAACCCAAACATCGTCTGTGCGATGAATTTTAAAATCAACATTAGTTAAAGAAACGTTTGCTGCTTTTAATAAATTAGTAATTCTCGTTTGTTCAGCGGTATTGTAAGCAATGATATGCACTTTTTCGGTAGATTGTAGCGCTTTTGTCATTGCTACCCAAGTTTCGTCCAGTTCGTTTCTGTAGGTAACACCGTGTTGGTATTGATGTGGCCATTGCAACCACGTCCCTTCATGTGGTTCTGATTCTTCGGGCATTTTATACACTATTTGTGTAGGATCAGGTTTACCGATTACCTCTGCAGTACCTTCGTCGCCGGCACAAGAATTAAAGATTGGAGCAGCCATCGAGGTAAATAAAATTAAGAATTGAAATTTAATCATGATGTATATTTTTTTAGATAGGCAAAACTAGAATATGTCTGAGTATCAAGATTGTCTTATTTTGACAACTTTCGTTTTACGGGAACGTATATTGCTGTTCTTAGTTGGTCTGGTGATTTTTCATCATCAATGTATTGTTCTATAATAGGAGAAGTTCCCAATTCATAGTCACTCTCATAAAGCCATCGGTAATATATTTTTCGGTAGGTTTCTTCAATTTTATCAAAATCACCAAGATGAATATACTTCGCATACCACCCTCCAAAAATAGCTTTCGAAAGATATAATTTTGGACTAACACAGTTGCCAATACAGGCCTCATACCTTGATTTCTCTTTATCCGAAATTATAGGCTGGTCCACAATCACGCCAAAACAATTGTAAGGTGGGATCGTTTTATTCTCTTCAATAATCGCATCCCAAAGCTCATTTATCGCTACATTATTGTAATTATTACTGATAAGCGTTTTAGAATAAACTTGTATTTTCTCTTTGTACTCGTATTCAAAATCAATAAACGAAAGGTCATTTTCTTTCCCTTTTATATATTCCTCAAAAAGAGGTTTTCTGTTCTGGCGGGCTTGTAAAGGCGTAATTTCAAATTTATTTTTAAATGCTTTCGCAAAAGACTGATTGTTGCTATACCCAACATCATACGCAATAGCTACAATGGTATTATTGGTATAAATCAACTGTTTATAAGCGTTTTCCAGCTTTAACCGGGTACAAAAATTACCTATTGTTTCCAATAGTATCGCACTAAAAATACGCTGTATGTTTCTATAAGAATAATTCGAAACTGCTTCTAATTCTTCAGGTTCGATTTGCCGATGATAATTGTCTTCTAAAAAAGTAAGTACCTTTTGTATATTCTCTATTTTCATCGATTTTAATGTGAGCTGTAAATAAACATTATCAGTTTTTTAAATCCTCAAACTCCAAATAAAGCTGCCTTAACAAATCAACTTTAAGTTTTCTACCATCAAAATTAACTTCAATCGTGTTTCCGCTAACACCAATGGGCGCATTAACCGTTTCATCAAAAGTGAAAATTTTATACGTATCTAACCGTTCTCCTGTTTTTATTTGCAGAATTTGATCGAAATCCGGAGCTTTCGCAATACTATGAACGGCAAACTGCTCCCTATTATTACCAAACAAAATAAAATCTGTAGTTTTTGGCTTAATCGTATTTGGACTCAACTTCTTAAAATAAATAACCTCCTGAATTCTTACCGCAACCGATTCGGCAATTTTAATGCCTCCGCGTTCAAAATGCCCTCTGTAAATACTTGCTCTAAACGGACGAGGATTTGCAATCATTTCCGGTAGAATAAACTTTTCCGGTTCAATTGTGTAAGTAGCATGTTCAGGATGTTCCTGTTGATCCCTTATAAATTGCTGTCTAATTCTTTCATCAAAAACCAATTCCAGAACAATCTGATAATCATGCGGAGATCGAAACATTGGTAAATGGTACGCATAAATTTTATTTCTTCCAAAGATAGCCATGCCGTGTGTTGAAGGCTCGTCCTGCGCACCATGATCGTGTTGCTGCGAAAAAACACCACAAGAAATAAGAACAAAAAAGAAAAATACTGTTTTTTTCATCTTTAAGTATATTTAGATTAGGGACTTTTTTTGTCCTAAAAACAATAGCAATGAAATAATTGTCTTTAGAATTTAACTTCAAAGTTAAAACAAATCTACTATCTAAAACATTTTTCACAAATCAATACAACACTGAAATTCAATATTTTACAAATAAAAATACATCATACCAAGTAATTACTTATCCAT
The DNA here is from genome assembly GCF_001027725.1 of Flavobacterium sp. ABG. Taxonomy (NCBI): domain Bacteria; kingdom Pseudomonadati; phylum Bacteroidota; class Flavobacteriia; order Flavobacteriales; family Flavobacteriaceae; genus Flavobacterium; species Flavobacterium sp. ABG. Next base: position 41,878 of record NZ_LEKS01000008.1, on the reverse strand, counting down.
TTGAATAAATAAAAGCAAAAAAAAATATCCGTACAGCTGTGTACGGATACTTTTTACCAAATGCCAACTTACGGCACTCTATTTTAAAAGACTTATTTAAGCCGGAATCTGCTGACTTAAACAGTGCAGCGTTCCAAATCCCCAAATAAAATCGATACAGCTAATTCCGATCACTTCACGATCAGGGAAACACTCCGATAGAATATTCAGAGCCACACGATCGTTGCTATCATTAAAAGTTGGAACCAAGACACAATTATTCAAAATCAAGAAATTAGCATAACTCGCCGGTAATCTTAAATCCCCAAAATCAACACGTTTTGGCATTGGCAAAGCTACAATTACTGGAGATTTTCCGTTTTCTAACTTCGCATTTTGTAAACGTTTTAAATTATCCTGCAAAGCCTTGTAATTAGAATCGGTTTTATCGGTTTCAACAATAGTAACAATTGTGTCTTCATTTACAAATCGACATAAATCATCAATGTGTCCGTGCGTATCATCTCCTTCTATTCCGTCTCCTAACCAGATTACGTTGGTAACACCCAGATATTCTTTAAAAACAGCTTCGTAATCTTCTTTGGTAAATCCGGGATTTCTAACCTGAATTGACTGGTGCATCAGACATTCCTCAGAAGTCAATAAAGTTCCTCTTCCATTTACATCAATAGCACCACCCTCTACAATTACCGGTTTACCTTTATACATTACCTGCGTTACCGGCACCTCAATAAAATCAGCTACTTTAGAAGGAACATGTTTATCTAACTGATGATTTTTATATTTTGCCCAACCATTAAAATTAAAATTCAGCGCTTCTCTTTTTGAACCGTTTTTTACAATAATCGGCCCTGAATCGCGCATCCAGCTTCTGTTGGTTTTATGAATGATAAAAGAAATATTACCCATATTCACTCTTGCGTCTTCTAACATTCCGGCTACTTTCTCTTTTAACTTTTCATCGGCTACAACCAAAAAAACAGTTTCAAAAGTGGCTACTTTTTTTATAAATTCTACAAAAGCCCATTGAATGGCTTCGTATTTCCCTGGCCAGTCATTGCCATTATGCGGAAAACACAATACAATTCCCTGCTGTTTTTCCCATTCTGCTGGGAATCTTCTATTATTTGTTGACATAAAGCATTTCTAAATTTGAAAGAGTACAAAGATAATGATTCATAAGGATTATAAAACAACTGAGCGAAAATCAAATCAAAATCAGTCCAAAACAATTCCTAAAATTAAGTTAAAGATTAAATAATACAGCCTTAATACAAAGCCAGCTTCTGCTATTTACATTTGAAAAAACTAAAAACAAACACAATGAAAAAACTAAGTATCTCTTTATTAACCGCTTTGTTTCTAATGGCAAGCTGTAATAATGACGAAAACTCAAACAATGAAAAACCCGAAGCTGTTGTAAACGAAGATCCCGGAACCTTCAAAGAAATCGGAAGCATTACTATAGGTGGCGAAGGTGCAGCAGAAATTTCAGCTTATGATGAAAAAACAAAAAGACTTTTTACAGTTAACAATAGCGGAACGAATCAAATTGATGTAATTGACATATCAGACCCTACAAAACCAACCAAAATTGGCAAAATTGACTTAACTCCTTATCAAGGTGCCTCCAACAGTGTTGCTGTTTTTGACGGAAAATTAGCTGTTGCTTTAGAATCTACAATCAACAAACAAGGAAATGGAAAAGTGGTTATCTTTAATACAGCCGACTACAGCCTGATTAAACAAATTACCGTTGGTGCTTTACCGGATATGATTACGTTTTCTCCGGATGGAAAATATATAATGACCGCTAATGAAGGGGAACCGAATACAGATTATTCTCAAGATCCAAACGGAACGATTTCGATTATCGAAGTAACAAACAATTATGCGGTTACTACTTTAGATTTCAGTTCGTTTAGCAGTCAGGCCGCAGCCTTGAAAAAAGACGGTTTCAGAATTTCAACCTTCGCTAAATCTTTTGCACAAGATATCGAACCTGAATATGTAACTATCTCTGATGATTCTAAAACGGCTTGGGTAACGCTTCAAGAAAACAACGGTGTTGCAAAAGTGGATTTAGTCTCTAAAAACATTACCGCAATTTATCCTTTAGGTTTGAAAAATTACAATACTGCCGAAAATGCAATTGACGTAAGTGATAAAGATGATAAAATTGCTTTTAATCCTTGGAAAGTAAAGGGGATGTTTATGCCGGATGCTATTAGCCATTTCTCTTCAAACAATGTACCTTATTTTGTTACTGCTAATGAAGGTGATGCCAGAGAATATGCAGCGTACAGCGACATCAAAAGAATGAAAGACATGAAACTGGACGCAACCGTTTTTCCTGATGCTGCTACTTTGAAACTGGAAACCAATTTAGGAAGACTAAATCTTGTCGCTGACATGGGCGATACGGACGGTGATGGTGATCTGGACGAAATGGTTAGTTTTGGTGCGCGTTCTTTCTCGATCTGGAACGGAAATACCGGAAAAATTGTTTACGACAGCAAAAATGATGTGGACAAAAAGACCAACGAACTAGGTACTTATGATGACAAACGTAGTGATGATAAAGGTTCAGAACCGGAAGCAGTAGTAGTGGCTAAAATAGGCACTCAAAACATACTTTTTGTAGGATTAGAAAGATCAGATGCCTTTATGACTTATGATGTAACCAATCCGACTTCACCACAATATTTACAGACTGTAAAAACGGGTGATGCTCCTGAAGGAATTCTTTTTATTCCGGCGTCAAAAAGTCCGACAAAAAGAAGTTTAGTTGTAGTAAGCAGTGAAGGTGACGGAACTATTAAAATTTTCCAGCCAAGTTTGAAGTAAATTCTAGCATTCAACAATAAATAAAAGAAGCCGTTTCAAGTATTTGAAACGGCTTCTTTTTATCTAAAAAATTGAATTAATCAATTGCTCTTTTTGTAATATCTCCAAAAGCATCAATTCTTCTGTCTCTGAAAAATGGCCAGTTCTGACGTACATTTTCCTGTAAATCCAAATCAACTTCGGCAATTAGAATTTCTTCCTGATCGTGTGATGCCTGTGCCAAAATTTCTCCCTGAGGTCCCGCTATAAAAGAAGCTCCCCAAAATTGAATTCCGTCAGTACCATCAATATATTGTTCTAAACCAATTCTGTTTGCGGCAGCAACGAAAACGCCGTTTGCAACAGCATGACCTTTCATTACGTTCATCCACGCCCCATATTGATTCTCTCCATATTGCTCTTTTTCTTTTGGATGCCAACCGATTGCTGTTGGGTAAAACAATACTTCTGCCCCTTTCAAAGCTGTAATACGAGCTGCTTCCGGATACCATTGATCCCAACAAATCAGTGTTCCAACTTTTCCTTTTTTAGTTTGAATAGCCTGAAAACCTAAATCTCCCGGAGTAAAATAAAATTTCTCATAAAAATGAGGATCATCCGGAATGTGCATTTTACGATACAAACCAGCTTCTGTTCCATCAGTATCAATAATATAAGCACTGTTATGATAGATTCCAGCCATTCTTTTTTCGAAGAAAGGAACAATAATAACAACTCCCAACTCTTTCGCTAATGCGCTAAAAGCAATAAATGAAGTACTGTAAAGCGGTTCTGCTAATGCAAAATTATCAACATCTTCGCTTTGGCAAAAATAATGACTGCTATATAATTCAGGCAGTAATATAACTTCAGCACCTTTATTGGCTGCGTCTTTTACCCAGCTGATGCATTTTTTAAGATTATTCTCGGCAACATCGTTCAGGTTTAACTGAATAACGGCTATTTTATATTTTCTTTTCGGCATGACATAAAATTTAGAGTGCAAAAATAGTAATTTTTGAAGGAATGGCAAACAGATCTCAATTAGTAACTACTATAAAAAAAGAGCTCATAGGACTACCGTTTGGACACAACTATATAATAAACTTGAACACGAATTTCACGAATTGCCACTAATTTGTTTCCGAAATTAATTTCATAAACCTAGGTTATCTTATTAAAATTTGAGCAAATTCGTGAAATTCGTGTTATTTTTATACTTGTGTCCACACAGTACGCCCATAGGAACTCCTTTTACAATTCTTTGCTTGGATTTTTTTTCGTTGAAAAAATTTTGACAATATAAACAATCCCCTCTTCTTCTTTATAGAGAATCTTATAGTCGCGAACTATAATCCTCCTAAATTCAGGCTGAATTTCATCTGATTGAAATTGATCTGTAAAATGAAAATTTCGACGAAATATAAATCTTTGTTTGCTGAGCTCGTTTTTACGGAGTTTCTCGCGGAGATTTCTCCTTCGTCGAAAGGACAAACGTGGCGTATATTTTTTTTAACAGACTAAATTTTAGCATCTAATTTTCTACTATTCTACAAATTTTGGATTTGATTCTCTTTTTCGTACTTCATTACTTCTAAAACAAAAAAAACACCAATCCTAAGATTGATGTTTAAATGAATGAAATTTAAGGGCAAGCTATTTTTACTAATTACCAAAAGCGTATTAATCAATTACCACTTCATGTACAATAAATTCAGTTTCTGATTTTTTGAATTTAATTTTAAAAGTTCCTTTTGCAGCAGATTTAAATTTATACACTGCCTTCTTAGCATCCGGAACTATTTGTACACACACAGGAGATGCATATTTTACTTCAACTTGTAACCCTTTGTCGGTACCAATTGTAGCTTCTGTAAATTTATTAAATTCTCCACAAGCAGTCTCTGGCATAAATGTTACGTCATAGCTAAGTTCTGCATTCACTTTTCCAGTTGCCGGACCTTCCAATTTAGTTGCAAAAGCATTTTTAGTTACAACAACTACCGGATCTGGTGTTGCTTCTTTCTTATCATCATCATTACTACATGAAGATAATCCAATTAACAAGAACAAAGCTACTAAACCTGATTTAAATCTAAAATTTTTCATATAAAATATTTATTTGTTATTTTAATATGAAGAGGGCGAATAAATAATAAGGTTGCTTAGATTAAATGTTAAAATATTAAAACAAAACACCAAACACCTATAAACAAAGGGATTAACTTCAAAATAAAAACATAAAAAAAACACCAGCTTTGCAACTGATGTTCTATTTATTTGAAAAAATACAATGTTTCTATTAATGCGCTTTCTTTCCAAAAAGTTTTTTCAGAAGATTCACAATCGCTAAAACTATAAATCCAACTACAAGTCCTACAATAAACTCTTTCAAAATCGAAGGAAATTGAGGTAGTAAATGATGGAAAAACTCAATATTGTGAACGAATAAACCTCCGGCTACCAGAATCAAAGCAATTGTTCCGATCACAGTTAAAGCCTTAATCACTTTTGGAAGTGCCTGAACCAATAAATTACCGATCGTTTTTAATATACTTTTTTCTTTTTTACTGTGTTGGATCATTTTAAAACCTACTTCATCCATTCTGACAATTATAGCAACGATACCATAAACACCAATAGTAGCAATCAATGCAATTATTGAAACTACTGCAATCTGTGATGAAATCGGCTGACCAATTACAGTTCCCAATGCAATGATTACAATCTCTACCGAAAGAATAAAATCGGTTACAATAGCGGACTTTATTTTGTCTTTTTCAAGTGCTAAAATTTCTTCTTCTGTAAAGGTTTCTTCTGTAATTCCTTCCGAAGCGTGTTGGTGAGGAAAAAAGAACTCGTATATTTTCTCAGCACCTTCATATGCCAGGAAAAGTCCTCCAAGTACTAAAATCACAATAATGGCAATAGGAAAAAAAGCACTCAACAAGAATGCGATTGGCAAAATAATAATTTTATTAAGTAGTGATCCTTTACTGATTGCCCATAAAACAGGAAGTTCTCTTGAAGAGGCAAACCCTGAAGCTTTTTCAGCATTAACTGCTAAATCATCCCCCAAAATACCTGCTGTTTTTTTTGCTGCAACCTTGCTCATTACTGCAACATCATCCATGATTGCTGCGATATCATCTAATAGTACGAAAAAACCTGATGCCATTTATTAATTTATTTATTTTAAGAATTACGTAATTCATTGGTTTACAAAACCTCATAGAAGCTACGTTATTTGTTTTTTTACCTCTGCGAATCTACTACTTTTTTATCGAATCTTTTGCTAAAAAATTAACTGCATTGCCCTAGAAGCAACCATAGAATGATGAAAATAAATACCGTGCTAAAACACCCGCATCCTAATTTTTTAGCTCCATAACCCGCAATTAACCCTCTGAATATATTGTTCATGATCTTATTGTTTTATGTTCTTAGTAAATTTCAGAAATTAAACAATACATACTGTTATACTACCCTACAATAAAGTTTCATTATTTACGGTTTCTCCAATTTATTTAAACAAAAAAACACCAGTCTTGCGACTGGTGTCTTCCCAATTAATAATTAACTAAAAGAATTAATCGACTTTATGAGTTTGGTTTCTAAAAACCAATTTTCCATCGAAAGCATCAATCAAAATGATACTATCGGTCGTTATATTGTTAGCCAGAATTTCTTTCGACAATTGATTTAACACTTCTCTCTGAATAACTCGTTTTACCGGTCTTGCTCCAAATTGTGTATCATACCCTTTGTCTGACAGATAAGCAATCGCTTCCGGCGTAGCATCCATAGTGATGCCTTGTAACGCCAGCATTTTGGTAACACTCTTAAGTTGCAAGCTTACAATTCTCGAAATATTTTCGATAGTTAAAGGCGTAAACAACACGATTTCATCGATACGATTTATAAATTCAGGACGAACGGTTTGTTTCAATAAAGCCAAAACTTCCACTTTTGCAGCTTCAGTTGCAGCTTCAATACCCCCTTTCAAATTATCAAATTTCTCCTGAATAATCTGACTTCCCATATTGGAGGTCATGATGATAATTGTATTTTTAAAATCAGCCAGACGACCTTTATTATCCGTCAAACGGCCTTCATCTAAAACCTGCAATAAAATATTAAACGTATCCGGATGGGCTTTTTCGATCTCATCCAGTAGAATTACAGAATAAGGTTTTCTACGAACAGCTTCTGTTAATTGTCCCCCTTCATCGTAACCAACATAGCCCGGAGGCGCACCAACCAATCGACTCACGCTATGACGTTCCTGATATTCACTCATATCAATACGGGTCATGGCATTTTCATCATCAAAAAGGTATTCTGCCAAAGCTTTTGCCAACTCCGTCTTACCAACACCCGTTGTCCCTAAGAACAAAAATGTACCAACCGGTTTTTTCATATCCTGCAATCCGGCACGGCTTCTGCGAACAGCATCACTTACTGCTTCAATCGCTTCTTCCTGACCTACAACGCGTTTGTGCAATTCATCCTCCAAATGCAAAAGTTTTTCTCTTTCTGTCTGAAGCATTTTCATCACCGGAATACCTGTCCATTTTGCTACGACTTCAGCAATATCTTCACGGGTAACTTCTTCTTTTATTAAGGAATTACCGGATTGGTATTCCTGCAATTGTTTTAGTAAAACGTCCAGACGCTCTTGAGCTTCTTTGATTTTTCCGTAACGAATTTCAGCTACTTTTCCATAATCCCCTTCACGTTCTGCACGTTCCGCGTCATGTTTAAAATCTTCTATTTCTAATTTCACAGCCTGAACACCGTCAACGACATCTTTTTCAGACTTCCATTTGGTATAGATTTCATTTCGCTCTTCTTTTAGGTTGGCCAGATCCATTCCTAAAATTTTAAGCTTACTTTCTTCTTTTTCACGCTTGATGGCTTCGATTTCAATTTCCAGTTGCATAATTTTTCGATCCAAAACATCTAATTCTTCTGGTTTTGAATTGATTTCCATACGCAATTTCGACGCAGCCTCATCCATTAAATCAATGGCTTTGTCCGGTAAAAATCGATTTGTGATATAACGTTGTGATAGTTCTACCGCTGCAATAATAGCTTCATCTTTAATCTGAACTTTATGATGTGTTTCGTATTTTTCTTTAATTCCACGCAAAATAGAAATAGCACTCTCTGTATCCGGTTCGTCAATTAAAATCTTCTGGAAACGACGTTCCAACGCTTTGTCTTTTTCAAAATATTTCTGATATTCATCTAAAGTTGTGGCTCCGATCGCCCTTAACTCTCCACGGGCCAAAGCCGGTTTTAAGATATTAGCCGCATCCATAGCACCTTCACCTCCACCTGCGCCAACAAGTGTGTGAATTTCATCGATAAATAAAACGATATCACCTTCTGCGGCTGTCACTTCTTTTACTACCGATTTTAGTCTTTCCTCAAATTCACCTTTGTACTTGGCTCCGGCGATCAATGCTCCCATATCTAAAGAGAAAACAACTTTATCTTTTAGATTTTCAGGTACATCACCATCCACAATTCGGTGCGCCAAACCTTCAGCAATAGCCGTTTTACCAACACCTGGTTCTCCCACTAACATAGGATTGTTTTTAGTTCTACGGGTTAAAATCTGCAACACACGTCGGATTTCTTCGTCACGCCCGATAACAGGATCCAATTTTCCCGTACGTGCTAACTCATTCAGATTTTTAGCGTATTTATTTAATGAATTATAGGTTTCCTCAGCAGAAGCCGAAGTTACTCTTTCTCCTTTTCTAAGCTCCGCTATTGTAGCTTTCAAAGCTTTTCCGGTAACACCCTGATCTTTTAAAATCTGTGCTACTTTGCTTTTTGAATCAAAAATTGCCAAAATTAAATGCTCGATTGAAACATATTCATCGTCCATTTTTTGTGCAATAATTTCTGCTTCATTCAATGCTTTATTTGCGTCTCGCGAAAGCATAATATTGCCTCCCGAAACTTTTGGAAAGCTTTGTAATGTTGAATCTAAAATTTGTAAAAACAAAGGCACATTTACATTGAGTTTTTTCAATATAAAAGGCGCCACATTTTCATCCACTTCAAAAATAGCCTTAAAAATGTGTTCGTTTTCTATTTGTTGTTGACCATATCTTTGAGCCAGCTGCTGCGACAACTGAATGGCTTCCTGAGATTTAGTCGTAAACTTATTTATGTTCATATTTGTATGATTTATGATTGATTTATATTTGTAATAAGTAACTTTGCAATTCAATATTCAAATTATATTCCACAATAAAAACAGCGACAAAAAGTCATTAAAAATCAAGGTTTTGCTTGAACTAAATGTCAAAAAGTCATAAAAACAGTCAAAACATGGGTTTTTTAAATTCTATCTTCGGAAATTCTGACCATTCGGATTCACAAAAAAGCAATATAAACTGGATTCCTCTTACAAATTTAACACAGTTGGATGATATTGCTAACATTTCAAATGTTAAGCCTATCGTAATTTTTAAGCACAGTACGAGATGCAGTATTAGTAGAATGGCTTTAAAACAATTTGAAAAAGAATACGATTTAAACGAAACGGTTGATGCCTTTTTCCTGGATTTAATCGAACATCGTGATGTATCTAATGAAATTGCCAACAAATTTAATGTACACCATGAATCTCCTCAATTGTTATTGATTAAAAACGGAAAAGCGGTTTATAATGTTTCTCACAGCGATATTGATGCTGAGGCTTTGAAAACGAAAGTGTAATTTTCTTGTGAAATGCTTTTTGTGAAACGTAAAACACGAAAAAGACCTTATGGATTGTCATTTCGAAGAATGAGAAATCACATCCAATATTCCGCAAACTGTGCGTGAATTTCTAGTGTGATTTCTCATTCTTCGAAATGACAAAAACAAAACCCTGAATTCCTCTAATTCAGGGTTTTGTTTTTTATATTATCTATTGGAAAACATTTCATGTTTCATGTTTCACGTTTCATGTTTCATGTTTCACGTTTCATGTTTCACAAAAAACATTTCACCTAAATCAGAAACTCCCCTCAGATCCCCCGCCACTAAAGCCACCTCCTCCAAATTCCATTGGCGAATCAGCTGGTTTTACTTCCGGTTTCATTCCAAATGTTGAAGCAATAATCAAGGCTTCTGCATTTAAAAAGTCGTTTGAATTGGAAATCCTGTCGGGTTTAAAAGTCAATCCTGTTTCTTTAGTTTTTAATTTCTTTATGGAGAAAAATGCTATTGCGAATAAAAGCAATCCTCCAAGTGTCAGCGCTACCTCTACTGGTAAAACCGAGTGATAAAATCGAAAGCTGTAAAAAGAAAAAGCAATGGCGATAAAACTGATCCACAGCATAATTCTGTCTTTATTCTTTAAAGCGAAAAACAAATAAAGAACAGGAACAGCGAATGTAAAAATCCAAAAGAAAAATGCTAACGGTATTTCGGGGCTTACATCATAATAAATTCCTGAGAGCATTCCAGATAGCTCCCTTACCACCATATAATTTCCGGAAAGATAAAAAAGAATCAAGCTGATACTCTTTATTAAAACAATTCCCGAGTAATAAAAGGGTTCACTTAAATCTTTAAGCAATTTTCTGCAAAAATAATACGTTCCTGCACCATACAATAGCATAAAAAAAGGTAAAATAGCCTGTCCGAATTCCAGAAATTCAAATATTGCATATCCCAATGTTACTGTTAATGCCAAGTAAAAAACCAATACTGACAATAGATGCAAATAACGTAAATACAGTATAAATGAAACTACAGTAACAGCAATTGTAATCGATAGTACATTTTCCCCTTCACTTAAAACCCCAATTGCGAGACCTGTATTTAAAAGAGTTCCTAAAATAAAGGCATCATCGAGTCCGTGATTATGATAGCCTTGTTTGGCTAAAAGTTCCGATCCTACAAAACCTATTGCAACAAAAACAAACGGAAGAACTTTCCAATAGCTGTCTATACCTGAAAGTCCAAAAAGCGAAACTGCTCCGCATAACGACGCATATAAAAACGATCCCAATAAAAAGAAACCGATACGTACCAGAATATTTTTGTGACTGTTGAGTATAGGAAGTTCTTTTTCTATAAAATTGAGCTGTTCTTTACCAATAAAACCTGCATTTTTTAATGCCTCTGCCTCTTCTGTTAAAGCCGAATTGTCTAATTTATTTTTGTCCAGTACAATCATAGCGCAATTTCTTTATTGAAGTTTTTAATTAATTTAATGAACAAAACTATTGATCCAATGAAATAGGCCGGGATAGCTAAAACAAATATTTCCCAAATCTCCGAAAAATCAATATGTTCTAAAAAACGGAACAATACTATATTGATTCCGATATAAGCATAGATAATCGTAAAAACAAACAATGAAATCGCTTTAACCTCATGACTTACTTTATAAAAATAAAAACAAGATGCGCCAAGTACAAAGGCAAATATGAACCAAATCCAATCAAAAACATCCAATAGATTACTGATTAAAGCGATACTAATCATATGCAAAGCAAAAGTTAGATAGATCAAATTAAAATGTGTTTTTAATTGAATTCTGGAGCTATAAATCGTCCATAAAATCAATAAACCTCCTAATACAATGGCAGAATAACTTAACCCTTGATGGGAATAAAAATCGCTTGTAAGCAAATCCTGCGGCGTTACAGAAAACCCTACATAAGCTGCCAAACCTGTAATGGCAATAGTCAGAACACTTCTATTATCAAAATAATAGGCACAAAAGAAACTTACAATTGTGGGAACCAGCGTCGCCAAACCATAATAGGTACCGAAAGGTTTGTATTGAAATTGCAAATAACCAATAAAAATACACGTCAGTATATTGGCTGCGAGCACCAAATATTCCAAAACAGGGTTTTCAAAACTTGTTTCGGATTTTTGGAATCCTTTTGAATTTTTAAAACAAAAATAGAAACAAACACCAATAGCAATCAACAATAGTGTCAAAATCGCAATATGGCCAATAGTATCAATATTTTTATAAATCAGGATTCCGATTCCGGATGTAAAAAGCAAAACTGATATATATAAAAATACTTTTAATTCAGCATGCAACGAAAAAATACCCAAACTACGGTACTCTTTTATCTGGTTGTGTTGTTCTTCCGTAATAAAGTTTTTCTCGAAAAGTTGCTGAGTTGCTTGTTCTTCTAATTGCGTCATACGTATAATTTAAAATAACTGATTACCAAATGTATGTATTTATGACGAACTTTCTGTCGCAGAGAAAAGGTTTTACAAAAAAAGCGCTATGAAACCATAGCGCTTTTCTTCAATTTAGTTTTTACACTAAATTATTTTTGGATTTTAATATCCGCAACAATTCTAGGGTTAGAACCAACTCTGTGAACTGATTTCACATAGATAACTCCTTTTTTACCTGCTGCATTTTTAAATAAAACAACAAGAGGCAATTTACTATCTGGAAACGATTCTTTATCATTAACAATAGTTAAACCATTTAAGTCTTCTCCTTTTTCTAATTTATTAAATTGATCTACTGTATATTGAGTAGTTACATAATTAATAAAATCAGTAGTAGTTGCTTTAGCGATACCATATTCTGCATCGTTAGGAGTTGTAAAGAAATTTAAAGAAAAACTTCCTCCGTAAAAAGCAATATCAATTTTCGGTAACGTAGCTGCATCAATCTGTGCTTTTTTGTATGATTTCCCTGTTTCAGTAGAGAAGAAACGTCCTGCGTCAAAACCTTCTTCAGTATCTAAAGAAAAAGTTACATCCTTAAACGTTTTTAATGTAGCAGTATCAACAACTACATTTTCGTTTTCTTTCTCGTCACTTGAGCATCCGGTGAAAACAGCTCCGGAAATAAATAATAGTACAAAAGCAATCTTTTTGGTCATGTTTAACATTGTAATAATTTTTAAAATTTTGCACGAATATACAGGTAAAGCGCCCCAATTATAAAGTTATTTTAACAAAATCTTTTTGACTTTTTCAACCATCAACTCAACTAGTAGAAAACGAGTATTTTACATTTATAAAACATAAAAAAATAAATTATTAACATTTCCTCTATAGAAATGATAGATTTATTTGTAATAATAGCAATTTTAAATTCTAACACTTTATCTCATTTTCGTAAGATGTTTACACAACGTGATTCAATTCAAAATTGCAAAATCTTAATCTATATTTATCATGCAAAACGTGTTCTTCTACATCAGTATTTAATTAATTCATCTTCCATTATTTTATTAATCCAGACAAAACCAATAAAAAAAAGGCTATCGAAATAAATCAATAGCCTTTCCTGTATTCTGAACAGTATCAAACCGAGACTTTAATAAGCGGCTTTCATTTTCGCTTTTATAGCTTCTAAGCACAAATTATTGATACTTCCTTCGTGTGTGTGTTTGGTTTCTTTTGGAGATTTGTAGGTTCCGGCCTCCAATTGTTCTGCAACTGCTTTGTAAGCATCTCTGAAAGGCATTCCGGCTACAACCATTTCGTTTAAAGTATCAACCGTAAACAAATAATCGTATTTTTTATCTTCTAAAATATGGTCTTTTACGGTAATATCTTTTATAGAGAAAATCGCGATATCCAGACAGGCTTTTAAGTTTTGAAGTGCAGGGAACAAGCCTTCTTTTAGCAATTGCAAATCTCTGTGATAACCGCTTGGAAGATTGTTTGTGATCAAAGTAATTTCGTATGGCAACGCTTGAATTTTATTGCATTTCCCTCTTATTAATTCAAATACATCCGGATTTTTCTTGTGCGGCATAATACTCGAACCTGTTGTAAGATGGGACGGCAAACCAATAAAATCAAAATTCTGACTCATGTACAAACAAACATCCATCGCAAACTTCGATAATGTTGCCGCTACACTGCTCATTGCAAAAGCTACTGTTTTCTCTGCTTTTCCACGGCTCATTTGTGCTGCAACGGCATTGAATTTTAACGTTTCAAAGCCCAATTCCTGTGTTGTAAAGGTTCGGTTAATTGGAAATGAACTTCCATAACCTGCCGCAGAGCCTAACGGGTTTTGGTCGACAATTTTTCCGGCAGCATTCAACATCGTTATATCGTCGATCAAGCTTTCCGCGTAAGCGGAAAACCACATCCCAAAAGAAGAAGGCATTGCAATTTGCAAGTGTGTATAACCGGGTAATAATACATTTTGATGTTTCTCTGCAGATTCCATCAACAAATCGAAAAGTGTTTTCACCTGTTCTTTTAAGGCTTTTACTTCGTCCTTTAAATACAAATGCACATCAACCAAAACCTGATCGTTACGAGAACGTGCGGTGTGAATTTTTTTTCCTGCATCGCCCAATTTTACGGTTAGCAGGTATTCTATTTTGGAATGAACGTCTTCAAAACTATCTTCAATCACGAAATTCCCTTTTGCGATATCAGCTATAATTTCACTTAAGGCATCCACCAAAGAAGTTGTTTCTTCTGAAGTTAGCAATCCGATTTGCCCAAGCATTTTGGCATGTGCGATAGAACCTAATGCATCATATTTGGCAAGAACCAAATCCAGTTCTCTATCATTTCCAACCGTAAATTGCTCAATTTGTTTGTCGGTTGGTATTCCTTTTTCCCAAAGTTTCATAGACTATATATTTTTAAGAAAACCTAACCGATTTTAAAAACCTGTTAGGTTTATGTTTGCTTACTTATTTGACTTCTTTATTTTTAAAACTTCTCTGTCAAAATCAGAAATATAATCCCGATCCTGAATTATTCTAAATTTATCAAATTCAGATTCTGCTTTTATTTTTGCTTCCAATAACGAGATTTTACCATTGTCTAATAAAATCGGATAATTAGACAGCTGAAGAAAATTATTTAAAAAAGTACTCCAATCTTCCATTTTCATCAACAACTGTCTTTTCGCATTATTTTCTGCTAAATCTAAATAAGCCGACACGATTCTGTTCAATTCCTGAATGTGATTTTCACTTAAATAATTTTTAGCAATTACAACATCTGCTTTTTGAATTTTCCCATCGGGAGCATCTTTCCACGTAGACAACCCCATATGCAATTTTGCCGCATCTGCCTCTGTATAAATAATCTCAGCAGCCGTTTTTCCTGAGATTGCCCAATGCAATTTATTCTGTACGGATGCGAAAAAAGCTCTGGTTTCTGATGCGCCTTTTTCATAATCCGCAGAAAGCGCATAAATGTCTGTTATCTTTTGATAAAATCTTCTTTCGGAAGATCTTATTTCTCTTATTTTCCCTAGTAATTCTTCAAAATAGTCTTTACCAAATGATGAACCGTTTTTCAACATTTCATCATTCAATACAAAACCTTTTATAATAAACTCTTTTAAAGTTTTGGTCGCCCAAATTCGGAACTGAGTTGCTTGTTTTGAATTGACACGGTAACCGACAGCAATTATAGCGTCTAGATTATAAAAATCAATCTCACGACTTACCTGACGATTTCCTTCTTTTTGAACAATCCGGATTTTCCGGTTAGTTGCGATTTTTTCTAACTCTTCCGAATTAAATATATTTTGAAGATGCTCATTAACAGTCCTAACATCAACAGTAAATAATTCAGCAATAGCTTTTTGCGTCAACCAAAAATTCTCATCAATATAAGTCACTTCAACATTTATATTGGTGTCTGCTGTTTGATATAATAAAATAGGCTTTTGCATAATTATTCTTTATTTACTAAAAGTTCCTTGATGATAAAACACTCAATGTCTCCACGTTATTTTTCTAAACTAGATCAAAATTATCTTCCGATTTTGTTCAGGATAGTCTCTTGTCTTACTTAGTATTTTTACAATCTAAAAAAATCACTTAGTATTTTAATATACAAATCGACTCCTTCTACAATTTCATTGATAAAAATAAATTCATCGGCTGAATGTGACCGCAGGGTTTCGCCAGGACCTAATTTTAACGATTGACAACTTAAAACCGACTGGTCTGAAAGGGTTGGCGAACCGTAGGTCGTTCTTCCTAAGGCGATTCCTGCCTGAACTAAACCATGTGTTACCGGAATAGACGAAGCGTTTAAATGCATGGATCTTGGTGTAACTTCGGCGTTTACATTTGCTTTAACAACGTCAAGGATTTCGGTATTCGAATAACAGTCGGTTACACGAATATCTACTACCAAATCACATTCTGATGGCACCACATTATGCTGTTTTCCGGCACTAATCTGGGTTACGGTCATTTTTACAGGACCTAAAACCTCAGATATCTTGTCGAATTTATAGTTTTTAAACCACTCCATTACCGGAATTGATTTATAGATCGCATTATCATCATTCTGATGTGCAGCGTGACTTGCGGTACCTTTTACTTTAACATCCAGGACCAATAAGCCTTTTTCAGCAACGGCCAACTGCATTAAAGTAGGTTCACCAACAATCGCACAGTCCAATTCCGGTAAATGTTTTAAAACACTGTTTAAGCCATTTTTACCGCTACTCTCTTCTTCTGCAGAAGCGACAATTACAATATTGTGTGATAAATTTTCGACAGCATAAAAATGCACAAAAGTCGCCAGTAAAGAAACCAGACAACCTCCGGCATCATTGCTTCCTAATCCGAATAATTTACCGTCTTTTTCAATCGCTTTAAACGGATCGTTGGTGTACGCTTGATTCGGTTTTACGGTATCGTGATGAGAGTTTAATAAAAGTGTTGGTTTATTTTTATCAAAATTTTTATTGAAAGCCCACACATTGTTGTTTTCTCTCTTAAAAGGGATTTCATTTTGATTGAACCAATTTTCAATTAAAAGAGCGGTTTGATCTTCTTCACTTGAAAAGGAAGGGGTTTCAATCAGGTTTTTCAATAAAACAATGGCTTCTTGGGTCAGCGTTTCTATATTTTTCATTTTTGTTTAGGTACTGAGGTACTATGGTTCTGAAGTTATAAGATGCAAAAATCTTAGTTTCTAAGAAACTTCGCAACTTTTTCTTTACAATATAATCGTGGTGTGCAGAACATCCGGGCTCTGCAACATGCTGTGATGTCCAATTTTAATTTTTTGAACACCTCTTGATAAACTATTAAAACAATTATCCAATTTAGGAATCATTCCGGAATGGATTACTTCTTCTGCTTTTAGCTTTGCATATAAAGCTTCATCTATTTCTGTAATTACAGACGTATCATCTTCAGAATCTGACAATACTCCTTGTTTTTCGAAACAATACGTAAGTGTTACATCGAAAACTTCAGCTAAGGCAATAGCTAATTCACTTGCAATTGTATCGGCATTTGTATTTAGTAATTGACCCTTTTTATCGTGCGTAATAGCACAAAAAACCGGTACGATTCCAATTTGCAATAGTGTAGCCAACAATGTTGTATTTACCTGTTTCACATCGCCCACAAAACCATAATCAATTGTTGGATGATTTCGTTTTTCGGACTGAATTAAATTTCCGTCAGCGCCTGAAAAACCGATTGCATTGTTGTCTTTTGCCTGTAATTGTGCTACAATATATTTATTAATCTGTCCGGCATAAATCATAACTGCAACATCGAGCATCGGAGCATCAGTGATGCGACGCCCTTCAATCATTTGAGGGACTAAACCGATACTTTGTGCCATTTTTGTAGCTGATTTTCCGCCTCCGTGAACAACTACCTTGTATCCTTCAATTTTAGAAAAATCAGTCAAAAATTGTTCTAACTCGGTTGGGTTATCAATTATGTTTCCACCTATTTTTATTACGGTAACTTTTTTCATTTTTAGTTTCTAAGGAGCTAAGGTTCTGAGTCACTAAGCTCTTAGTATCTTAGACACTTAGAACCTTAGCAACTTTAAAATTACAATTTCTTCAATATCTTCTGCAATACCAACTGTGCTGCGTACGTTCTATTATTAGCTTGTTGAATTACGATTGAATTTTCACTATCTATTACTTCATCACTTACAATTACATTACGACGTACCGGAAGACAATGCATGAATTTTCCGTTGTTGGTCAATGCCATTTTTTCAGTTGTAACAGTCCAGGATGGATCTATGTTGGTCACTTTTCCGTAATCGTTAAAATTACTCCAGTTTTTTACGTAGACAAAATCAGCATTTTCGAAAGCCTTATTTTGGTCGTATTCAATTGTGCAGTCTTTTGTAATTTCGGGGCTTAATTCATAACCTTCCGGATGTGTAATTACAAAATCCATTTCCTTTTGCAATTGCATCATTTCTACAAATGAATTGGCCACTGCTTGTGGTAAAGCTTTAGGGTGTGGTGCCCAGGATAGTACTACTTTAGGTTTATGCTCGGTTTTGTACTCTTCCATCGTAATGGCGTCTGCTAGAGATTGCAAGGGGTGACGAACGGCACTTTCCATATTTACTATTGGCACCGTTGCATGTTTTATAAAACCTGAAATAACGGTTTCCGAATAGTCTTTTTCTTTGCTCTCTAATCCAGCAAAAGCACGAATCGCAATAATATCACAATATTGAGAAACAACTTCTGCTGCTTCTTTGATATGCTCAGAAGCACCTGAATTCATTACGGCTCCATCTTCAAACTCTAAAGTCCAGCCTTCATTGGTAAAATTCATTACCATCACATTCATTCCCAAATTTAAAGCTGCTTTTTGGGTACTCAAACGCGTTCTTAAACTCGGATTAAAGAATAACATTCCTAACGTTTTATTCTTCCCTAAGCTTTGATTTTTAAGCGGGCTTTTTTTAATTTTTAAAGCACTTCTTACCCATTTTGATAATGAGCTACTATCTTGAATTGAAATATAATTCATATTTTTTTATTTAATCGGTTAATTGTTGAACTGTTTAACCGATTTCTCAATTAAACAAATTTAACATCTATACATTCTAAAAAACAGCATTGAATACTTCCGTTTTAATCCATTACCCAAATTAACGATTAAACCGTTAAACATTTCTAAACTATCTTAGTAAACGGAATTTCATTTTTTAAGGCTTTCAAAATAAAATTATCTTCTAATCCGTTAATGATCCAGGTTTCGATATTGGCCGCCTTTGCAATTCCGGCTGCTTCAATTTTAGATTGCATCCCTCCCGTTCCATGTGAGGACTTTGATTCTCCAATTTCTTTTTCTAAAAGCTTTAAATCTTCTACTAATTTTATTGTTTCCGGAATCTCATTATGAATAGAATCCTTCGTATAAATTCCGCTTGTATTGGTTGCAATAATCAGAATGTCAACATTTAGAAGTACTGCTGTCAAAGCGGCCAGTTTATCATTATCTCCAAACTGAATCTCGTCTGTCGCAACAGTATCATTCTCATTGATAATCGGAATATAATTGTTCTCGACTAAAACATTTATTGTATTGACAATATTTACTTTGGACTGTTCCTTCTCAAAATCAGAATACGAAAGCAGACATTGCGAAGTCAACAAACCCAAATCGCTGAAATTCTCATGAAAAATCCGCATTAAATGAGGCTGTCCAATCGAAGCCAGAGCTTGTTTTACAATAATTTCTTTGCCTTTACTTTCGAGTTTTACAAACTGTTTCGCTGCTGCAATAGCTCCGGAGCTTACAATTACAAACTCATACTCTTTGTTTAAAGCCGCAATCTGCATTCCAATATCTTCAATTTTTCCTCTCGAAATATGATTGGTTTCTTTTG
Organism: Flavobacterium sp. ABG; assembly: GCF_001027725.1. Lineage (NCBI taxonomy): Bacteria > Pseudomonadati > Bacteroidota > Flavobacteriia > Flavobacteriales > Flavobacteriaceae > Flavobacterium > Flavobacterium sp. ABG. The sequence continues at coordinate 22,441 of NZ_LEKS01000008.1, read as the reverse complement.
TCAGCGTATTGCTTCCAATTTTCAATAAAATTCTTTTTTTCTTCATTTTTTTAAAGTCTCTAATATGCTGAGTTGCTAAGATGCTGAGTTTTGAAAAATCAAAAATCTTTTAATCATAAAGGGCACAAAATTTTAAAATAAAATTCCAATTTTTTAAATTCCAAATTCCAATTCTAAAGTCGGCAATTCAAAATCAACAATCTAAAATCAACAATCTAAAATCTAAAATCACCTAACCTGTCCTTCACCATAAATATACCACTTATTGGTTACAAGATGCTGTAAGCCAATTGGTCCTCTTTGATGCAATTTATCTGTGCTTATGGCTAATTCCCCACCTAAACCTAGCTGCCCACCGTCTGTAAAACGAGTTGAGGCATTTTGATAAACGGCGGCTGCATCTACATTCTCCATGAATTCCTGAGCGACAGCAACATTTCTGGTTATAATTGAAGCGGAATGTCCACCGCAATATTTATTTATTTTTTCGATGGCATGGTCTTCTGAATCGATGGTTCCGAGTACAATTTTATAATCTAAAAACTCTTCGTACCAAATATTCTCCTCTTTTAGAAGGGTTGTATTTTTAAACGTAGCTAACGTTTTATCTGCAATAATTTCCACATTAGATTCGATCAAATCCTCGATTAACAAAGCAACAAAACCTTCAAAATTCGGCAATCTGGAATCTATCAGCACCTTATCAAGCGCATTACAAGCCGAAATTTTAGACGTTTTGGCATTCATAATTACCTTCAGCGCCATATCGGTATCCGCTTCTTTGTGAACGTAAACGAAGTTGTTACCACGTCCGCTTACAATTACAGGGCAAGTCGCATGTGCTTTTACAAACTCAATTAACTTTTCTCCACCACGAGGGACAATTAAGTCTACTTTCTGTGTCGGTTTTTCTAAAAAAGCTTGTGTTTCAGTTCTATTAAAATTCAAATATTCTACCCAATCTTTCGAAACTTGATTTTCCTCTAAAGCCTGATGCCATAAACTCACAATTTTCAGATTAGACTGCAATGCTTCTTTTCCGCCTTTTAATAAAATTTTATTTCCGGATTTGAAAGCGATTCCACCCGCTTCTATGGTTACATCCGGACGAGATTCGTAAATAATTAATATTGTACCAAAAGCTGCCGTTTTATTAATCACCTTGATTCCGTTATCATGCTCAAAATGAAATCGTTCTACTCCAACCGGGTCTTCCTGTGCAGCTAATTGGTTCAACGATAAAATCATTTCATCAATCTTTTTATCATCTACTTTCAGGCGCTCTTCCATGGCAAGATCGGAACCGTCGTACGCCAGTAAATCAGCCTGATTGGTTAGAATAATTTGGTTTCTTTCCTGCTCAACAAGCTTTGCCATTGACAGTAAAACCAAATTCCGCTTTTCGATTGCTAATTGATGGTTCATAATTTTATAGTTGGTTGGTTTTTGTTTCGTTAAATAGGAACTTATTTAAACCTGACGGATTTTGGAAACCCGTCAGGTTTGTTTATATATTAAAAAATTAATTTTTAAGTTCTTCTAAACTTTCTTTTAAAGCTACAATAAAAGTATCTATATCTGCTTTTTTAACGGTTAACGGAGGCAGAATTCTCAACAAATTCTTATTATTTGCGCTTCCGGTAAAAATATGTTTCTCGATAATTAATTTCTTTCTTAATGCAGCAACGTCAAAATCAAATTCAATTCCGAGCATTAATCCTTTTCCTTTTATTTGTTTGATACCCGGAACTTGTTTGATTTGTTCTGAAAAATAAGCCGAAACTTCGTTTACATTCTTCTGTAAATCCAATTTTTCAATTACATCCAAAACGGCAATTCCAGCCGCACAAGACAGGTGGCTTCCGCCGAAAGTAGTTCCTAACAGACCAAAACTTGCTTCAAATTTTGGCGAAATTAGAATAGCTCCAACCGGAAAACCATTCCCCATTCCTTTTGCTACCGAGATAATATCCGCATTAATTCCATGATGTTGAAAAGCAAAAAACTTTCCGCTTCTTCCATATCCGGATTGTACTTCGTCTAAAATCAAAACAACATCGTGTTTTTTACACGCTTTTTCTAAGGCCTGAAAAAAAGTTGTTGTTCCTTCGTCTAAACCTCCAACTCCTTGAATTCCTTCGATAATTACACTCGAAACATCCCCTTTTTGAAGTTCTGCTTCTACTAATTCAATTTGATTTAAAGGAAGAAAAGTAACTTCCTGCTGCGCATTTATTGGCGCTACAATCTTTTTATTGTCTGTAACCGCAACAGCTGCAGAAGTTCTTCCGTGGAATGAATTATGAAAAGCTACAACTCTGGATTTTCCATTGTGGAACGAAGCTAATTTCAAAGCATTTTCATTCGCCTCGGCTCCGGAACTGCATAAAAATAACTCATAATCTTCTAATCCTGAAAGTTTTCCGAGTTTTTGAGCCAGTTCAACTTGCAAAGGATTCTGAATGGCATTGGAATAAAATCCCAAATGATCCAATTGATTTTTCAATTTCGCAACATAATCAGGTTGTGTGTGTCCAATAGAAATCACACCATGACCACTGTATAAATCTAAGTATTCTATGCCGTTTTCATCTGTAATGGTACAATCTATTGCTTTTACAGGAGTAATATTATATAGGGGGTAAACGTTAAATAAGTTCATCTCTTTTTTGTTTAAAGTTTCAGGTTTCAGGTTTCAAGTTACGTGCTGGGCGTGAAACTTGAAACTTAAAACTTGAAACAAATTTTTTCTAAAATCCGCTTGGTTTCAAATGTAAACCTGTGGTTTCTTCTAGTCCAAACATCAAATTCATGTTTTGAATCGCTTGCCCGGAAGCTCCTTTGGTTAAGTTATCAATAATAGAGGTGATTAAAACCCGACTTCCTTTTTTCAATATACTAATGATACATTTATTGGTTTGTACTACCTGTTTCATATTGATATTGGTTGTTGTAACCGTTACAAATGGCTCATTTTTATAGAAATCTTCGTATTTAGCAACCAAATCTTCTACACTTTCTTCTGAACCTGTATATAAAGTAGCAAAAATTCCTCTTGTAAAATCCCCTCTGTTCGGAATAAAAATCAACTCGTCTGAAAAATCAGATTGCAACTGCATTACACTTTGATTGATTTCTCCCAAATGCTGATGTTCAAAAACTTTATAATGTGACATATTATTGTTTCTCCAACTAAAATGCGAAGTATCTGCTAATCCAACTCCGGCACCAGTACTTCCGGTTGTGGCATTAATATGAACGTCTTCTTTTAATAAATTATTTTTCGCTAAAGGCAATAAGGCTAACTGAATAGCAGTTGCAAAACAACCTGGGTTTGCAATATAATTTGCTTTTTTTATGGCTGCTTTATTCAATTCAGGCAATCCGTACACGAATTGTTTTCCTTCAAAATCAGCCTCTTTGGTTAATCTAAAATCATTTCCTAAATCGATGATTTTAGTGTGACTTGCGAATTTATTTTCTTTTAGAAACGAAATAGATTTCCCATGTCCAAGGCATAAAAAAACAACGTTTACATCCGGATTAATTTGATCTGTAAAATTCATTTCGATATCGCCCATCAAATCGTGGTGTGCCACAGAAAGCGGTTTCCCAGCATTGGTTGTACTGTAAACAAAATCTAAGTTTACATTGGGGTGATACATTGCTATTCTAATGAGTTCGCCGGCCGTGTAGCCCGAACCACCAATTATTCCAACATTAATCATGATCTAGATGGTTTACAGATGAAAATATGTTTTGAGCGTTTCCTAAAATCTTAATAAATCCTTTTGCATCATCAGACGTCCAGGCATTATTCATTTCGCCATACTGGCCAAAACCGGTGTTCATTAAATCATTCTCAGACTCAATTCCGTCAAGCGAAAAATGATATGGTTTTAAAGAAACAGTTACTACTCCGTTGACCGTCTTTTGGGTGTCTTGCAAAAAAGTTTCGATATTTCTCATCACGGGATCCAGAAATTGGCCTTCGTGAAACAACATTCCGTACCAGTTTCCTAATTGTTCTTTCCAGTATTGCTGCCATTTCCCAAGCGTATGTTTCTCTAATAAATGGTGTGCTTTGATAATAATTAACGGTGCTGCTGCTTCAAAACCAACTCTTCCTTTAATTCCGATAATGGTATCACCTACGTGAATGTCTCTTCCGATGGCATAGGCATTTGCCAGTTTTTCCAGCGCAACAATATTATTTGACGGTTTGTCTGTTTTACCATTAACCGCTACTAATTCGCCTTGTTCAAAATGTAACGTTACTTTTTCTTCACCTTCTTTTTGCAATTGCGAAGGATAAGCATCACCAGGCAATGGCTGACTTGAAGTTAGTGTTTCTTTTCCTCCAACACTTGTTCCCCAAAGTCCTTTATTGATCGAATATTGGGCTTTTTCCCAAGAATAATGAACTCCATTTTTGGACAAATAATCGACTTCTTCTTGTCTCGAAAGTTTTAAATCTCTAATTGGAGTTATAATTTCAATTTCCGGAGCGATGGTCTGGAAAATCAAATCAAAACGAATTTGATCATTTCCTGCGCCTGTACTTCCATGTGCAATAGCACTTGCTCCTACTTTTTTAGCATATTTTATAGCTTCAATAGCCTGAAAAACACGCTCTGCACTGACTGATAATGGATAGGTATTGTTTTTTAATACGTTTCCGAAAATCAAATATTTTATAGCTTTATCATAATATTTATCTACAATGGTCAGGTTGGCGTGTTGCGCACTTCCTAATTCGTAGGCTCTTTTTTCAATAGCTGACAATTCTTCTGCATCAAATCCTCCTGTATCTACAAGCACGGTATGAACTTCGTATCCTTTTTCGTTTTTTAAATATTTCAAACAATACGAGGTATCTAATCCTCCGCTATAAGCTAATACAACTTTTTTCATAATGTTACTTTTTTAAAAATAAGGCTTGTTTAATGGTTCTCAGTCTATTAAGAACTTTTTCGTTAAAAGGGTGTCTTGGTGGTGTTTTTTGTTTCTCTTTTGGATCGTACAACATACCGGTACAAAGACACATTTTGTTTTCTTTACTCTGTAAAATTTCGTAATTCGTACAGGTTTTACAACCCGCCCAAAAACTTGGATCTGTTGTAAGTTCCGAGAAAGGAACCGGTTTATAACCCAAATCTGAGTTGATTTTCATTACAGCCAATCCTGTGGTAATACCGAAAATTTTAGCATCAGGGTATCTTTCCAATGAGTAATCAAAAACCTTTGATTTTATCTTTTTGGCTAAACCTAAACTTCTGTAATCGGGGTGCACAATTAAACCGGAATGTGCCACGAATTTCCCGTGTTGCCAGCTTTCGATATAACAAAAACCTGCAAACTTTCCATCCGCCAGAGCAATCATTGCATCTGCATTTGACATTTTTTTCTGAATGTACTCAGGAGTTCTTTTAGCAATCCCTGTACCTCTTAACAAGGCTGATGATTCTATCGTATCGCAAATTTCCTGCGCATACTTAAAATGTTCTTCCTGAGTTACAACAATAGAGATCTTCATTTCAATAATTGAAGTTAGAGTTAAAAATTAAAACGTATTGTTTAGTTTGAAATCCAGAAATCAATCCAATAAAAGTAAGCAAAATAAAGATAACCCCTTCTAAATCAAAAAGTTGATTATGAGGCAATTTTAAACAATAGGTGCTTTTAGGATAGGTTTGTCCAATGGACAAAGTATGTGATTTCAAAATGAAAAATGAATAGAAATAAATACGCGACGAAAAACTCAGTGGCTACTATACAGATAGTGTCCGCACTTCGGGAGAAGTACTAGGTGAGTTTGTCCGTGACAAAGAAGTTGTATTTAAACTTATTTTATTCATCGATGCAAAAGTACACTATTTTTTTATTCACAAAACAAAAAATTTAAATTCTAACATTTTTTTAATGCTTTGTTATTTTTGGACATAAAAAAACCCGATAGCATTTAATAACTATCGGGTAATAAACATTTTACTGTTTTCTATTCTATTTTTTAGTAAACGGTATTACTTGTCCATTTCCTAAAACAGTCATATCTAATCCGGTTTTAGCTTCGTTAAATTTGAATTTTAATCCTGCTCTTTTTGATTCAAATGTATCTTTTTCATCAGCTACAGCTTTAACAGAAAACTTAGGAAAGTTTGTAATTTCGGCGCTTAAAGTACCGTTTTTCTCTGTAAAATCAATTGTTAACGGAGCATTTTTAGTGGTATAAGTTCCTAAATATCCGTCTAACACAATGTCTTTCTCTATTACACCTTTTCCGGCTGTCCAAACATTATTACTTACTGTATGATCAGGAAAAACGTGATCCGGATCTAATGTAATGCTTTCAATTTCTTCAGTAGAATTGTGTTTGAATGACCAATCCTTATTACGTTGCCAAATTTCAACCGGCAATTTAACTCTTGTTACTTTCCCGCTTTTTGTTTTCACATCTAAAACAATTGGCATCGGCATTTTATCAAAATTCTCTACTGAAATAATCACTCCTTTTGCAGGATCGTTCTTCACATATTTAATACTGTTAATACCTTGGTCAAAACGCCAGTTATTTACGAACCAGCTTCTCCAGAACCAACTTAAATCTTCTCCTGCAACATTTTCAATTGTTCTGAAAAAGTCATCCGGAGTTGGGTGTTTAAAAGCCCAACGCTCTACATAAGTACGCAATGCTTTGTCAAAACGCTCTTCACCTAAAACTTGCTCTCTCAAAATTGACAGACCTGCAGCTGGTTTAAAGTAACATAATGTCCCAATATTACCCTCCTTCATATTGTCAGGAGAACTCATAATAGTTTCTAAATCAGGGCTGGTTAAATCTTCTGCACCTTCGTGCATGTCAATCGCTTTTTGCTTGTATTCTCCGTTATTAAAATCAAAAGAACTAACTGAGTTTATAAAAGTATTAAAACCTTCATCCATCCAGGCAAATAAACGCTCATTAGAACCTACAATCATAGGAAACCAAATGTGTCCGAATTCGTGATCTGTAACTCCCCATAAATCATCTCCTTTAGATTTCCATCCGCAGAAAACAATTCCGGGATATTCCATTCCGCCCTCATTTCCTGCAACATTTGTTGCTGCCGGGTAAGGATATTCAAACCATCTTTTAGAATAATTTTCTATCGATGCTTTTACGTATTCAGTTGAACGTCCCCAAGCATCATTACCGTTACTTTCAACCGGATAAGCAGATAGTGCCAATGATTTTTTACCACTTGGCAAGTTTATTTTTGCTCCGTCTAAGATAAAAGCCGCTGAAGATGCCCATGAAAAATCACGTGAATTTTTGATTTGATAATGCCAGGTTTTTTCTCCTGTTGCATTTGTGTTTGCTGTTGCAGCCACTTCTTCTGCTGAACGAATCATAACCGTTTTATCACTTTGAGAAGCCTCTTTATAACGTTTAAATTGCGCTGCAGGAAGTACTTCAGCACCATTTAACAACTCACCCGAACCAACAACATAATGGTTGGCAGGAGCTGTAATTTTCACATCAAAATTACCATACTCTAAATAAAACTCTGAAGCTCCTAAATAAGGCGCCGTATTCCAACCTCTTACGTCATCATATACACACATACGTGGGTACCATTGCGCGATGGTAAAAATTTTACCGTTTTTAGTTTCTAAAACCCCCATTCTGTCAGATCCTTCAAAAGGAGCAATAAACGAGAAGTCAATTTTAATCTTTATAGAACCTCCCTTTGAAGCCAATGCTTCCGGAAGAAAAATTTGCATTCTGGTGTCTGTTACAATATATTTTGCAACAGTTTCCGTTTTATTCTTTCCTCCTGAAATAATTTTTACTGATTTAATTTTATTTCCGCCATCAAAAACCTGTCCCTGAGCACCATTACGGCTTCCTGTTAAAGGCACTACGGCATTTCCTCTTGAACTTTCGTTGAATAAATTCTGATCCAGGTTCAACCAAACAAATGACAATTTATCCGGACTATTATTCGTATATGTAATTTCATCTGTCCCAACAAGTTCATTTGTTGTTCCGTTTAATTTTACCGTTAACTGATAATCTGCCCTGTTTTGCCAGTATTCAACCCCTGGCTGACCGCTTGCAGAGCGGGTTGGTGTACCATTTTTAGTGTAGAAATGCGGTGCAAACGCATCATGGTAGTTATAATTATTAACTGGATTTGCTGCCGTTGCAGGTGGCGTTGTTTGCGCCCAAGCAGAAGAAATCCCAACAAACAAAGCCGCGGTTAACAAGGCTTTTGAGGAATGCTTTTTCATATTTTTTAGCTGTTTATCTAGCAAATTAATGAAAAAAAAAGCTATTTAAAGAGAAAAAATAAGGCTATGATTCATTTTTAGCAAAATTTTAGCAAAAAAATATTTTAAGTCTATAATCCGAAAAAATAAAATTTATAAAATATATTTACATTCTATTAAAACTAACTTATTTCAATTATTAGATTTTGACTACAACAATCTCAAATTCCTACTTAAAAGCTTCTATCAAACATGCCGGAGCTGAATTATTCTCTATCCAAGACCATCAAAATAAAGAATATATCTGGGAAGCTAATCCTTCGTTTTGGGGCAAACACTCACCGGTTCTTTTTCCTATTGTAGGAACTTTAAAGAACAACACTTACACGATTGATGGAAAAAAATATCACTTACCGAGACATGGTTTTGCTCGTGATATGGAATTTCAGTTAGTTGATCACACAGAAGACAGTGCTACTTTTTCATTAAGTTCAAATGCAGAAACGTTGCAAAAGTTTCCTTTTAATTTCGAATTACAACTTATTTATACCCTACAAGAAAAAGAACTAACACTATCCTATAAAGTAATTAATACCGGAGCTACCCGAATTCCTTTTTCAATAGGCGCCCATCCGGCCATTGCATTACCGAATGATTTTGAAACATATTCTTTTGAATTTGAAAAAGAAGAGGTTTTAAAATACAATTTACTTGAAAATGATTTGATTTCGAATACAACCAAAACATTGGAAACTACTTCTAATTTAGTTCCTTTAAGTTACAAACTATTCGAAAACGATGCTTTGGTTTTTAAAACCCTCGAATCAAATTCTCTGACCATTCTTGAAAATTCTAAGCCTTATGTCAAAGTTAATTTCGAAGATTTCCCTAGTTTAGGTATCTGGACAAAAGAAAAAGCTCCGTTTATTTGCATTGAACCTTGGTTTGGTTACTCTGACACCACAGAAAACTCCGGAGACTTATTCGAAAAAGAAGGCATTTTAATCTTAAATGCCCACCAAACATTCCAGTCGAAATTTAGTATTCAAATATTATAACAACAACACTATGTTAGAATTTAATTTTACACCGTTCCCGGTCATAGAAACGGAACGTTTGCTTTTAAGAAGAATCAATAATGATGATGCGAACGAAGTTTTTGAACTACGATCGAATCCCGAAACAATGAAGTTTATTCCAAGACCACTGGTAAAAGATACCGAAGATGCGCTTGAACATATCGCTATGATGGAAGACAAAATCGTAACGAATGTTGGCATAAACTGGGGGATTACCTTAAAAGATAGTTCAAAATTGCTTGGCATAATTGGTTACTACAGATTACAACCTGAGAACTACCGTGCTGAAATCGGTTATATGCTGGCTCCGGAATATCATGGAAAAGGGATTATTCCCGAAGCAGTAAACAGACTCATTAGATATGGTTTTGATGATTTAAAGCTACATTCGATCGAAGCGATTATTGATCCTGAAAATTTTGCTTCAGAAAAAGTATTGCACAAATGTGGTTTTGTTAAAGAGGCTCATTTAAAAGAAGCCGAGTTTTATGATGGTCGTTTTTTAGACAAAGTAATCTACTCACTACTAGATAATTAAATTTTTATCCCGTTTTATAATACAAAATAAAACTTGTTAAAAGTATTTTTCACACAACACCAGGCGTAATGTTGCGTTATATTTGCATTCAAAATAAGTAATTGGAGCTTATTTTATACCGCGAAAAACTATTTTATGAAAAACATTTTAATTCTCTTTGTTCTTTTCTTTTCTGTACAATTACAAAGTCAGACTTATCTAAAATTTAACGGTGCAACAGCACTTATTGGGGTTCCAAACGTTGGAATAGAGACCAGCATAGGCGAAAAAGTCACTTTTAGTGTCGACGTTATGGCTTCTTTTTGGGAATCTTTCAACGGACACCATCCGATGAAATTTGTAACTCTAACACCGGAAGTTCGTTATCATTTTAAAGAAAAATACAATGGTTTCTATGTAGGTGGCCATATCGGACCGGATATGTACGAAATTCAAAAATGGAATTATTGGGATACCAATAAATACGAAAAAGGATTTGGCTATCGCATGGGGGTTACCGTAGGATACAATATCAAAATAAACGACAAATTCTTGCTGGATGTTTTTGCCGGAGCTGGTTGGCACCAAGGATTTTATCACGGTTATTACAATGACGGAAGACCTGGCAGATACGAAAAAGCTAAAAACTGGAACAAAAGTGGAGAATGGCTTCCGTATCGTGGAGGCGTTATGCTTTCTTATAAACTAAATTAATTCCCAGGAAATTTAGAGAGTGATTTAACATACAACTCTTCTACTTTTTTTCGGGCCCAATCTGTTTTTCTCAAAAAAGTAAGGCTAGATTTTATACTGGGATTGGAAGTAAAACTTTTAATGGGAATCAACTCTCCTAAAGTATCAAAACCATAATAGTCAACCAATTTTTCGACTATTGCTTTAAGTGTAATTCCGTGTAAAGGATCTTTAGATTGATTTTGCATTTGGTAGTTTTAAAAGAATAATTTTCTCAATAATCAATATTCGATTATTTCGACAAAAATAAATAATTAAAAACCGTTACAATATGTTTTGTAACGGTTTTTACTTTTATTTTAGTTTCCAGAAAATCTGTCTCTGATTCTGCAAACCATTTTTTCAATACCAGATTCGATACATAAGCTTTCATGAATCAGCTACAAAAGTTAGGGATTAGAAAAAAAATACAAAAAATAAAAGCACTCCCCCTTAATCGATCCATAATACTTTTCAATATAAAAAATCCGTTTTTATCAGCGTTTTTACCATTACAAATCCGCATAATCCGCGTCCATTTCTGCATAATATAAAGATGTTACCACCTAATTTCATACACGGATAAAACAGATTCATTATCACGAAGACACCGATTTAAAAGGATTTAAAATTCTTTCTAAGAAAATTTAAACAAGGATTTAGAGAAATTTTTATTACCCACAACTTTTTGAACTTGATCCTTATTTCGGCAAGTAACGCAAAGCAGCCCTAAAATGAACTTACATCACTTATATGGTTTAAATACACCTTTACTTAATCCCAACTCTTGCACTCGATCAGCTTTTATTGTCGAACCAATCAGCACAATACCAGACAATGCTGCCTTTTTTTTCAGAATTTAAGCTTATAACAGAATTTCTCTTTAAAAAATACCAAAATCACCAATCAAAAAAACACATTAATTATCTTTAATTTTATTAAAGTATTTCATTTTTATTTACATTTGCAACCTATGTTAAAATCAGTCAATATACTTAATAAAAGAGCTCGGTTTGATTACGAAATAATCGACACTTACACTGCCGGAATTGTTTTATCGGGCACTGAGATCAAATCTATTCGTTTAGGAAAGGCCAATATTACCGAAAGTTTTTGCGAATTCAGTGGTATAGAGCTTTTTGCGATTAATACTTACATTGAAGAATATACGTTTGGAAATCAATTCAATCATAAATCTAGAAGCGAGAGAAAATTACTTTTAAATAAAAAAGAGTTAAAAACACTTCATAAAAATGTGCAGGCAAAAGGTCTGACGATTGTTCCTTTAAAATTATTCACTAACGAAAAAGGACTTGCCAAACTACAAATCGGTCTTTGTAAAGGAAAGAAAAACTACGACAAGCGAGAGTCTCTTAAAGAACAAGACACGAAACGCGATCTGGACCGAATTAAAAAAGCTTACAACTAAAAATAACTTCTTCATAAAGAATTGTTTTTTAATATTTTATACTTAGATTTACGATAACACTAACTTTAATTATAAAATATGAGAAAATACTTATCTTTATTAGTTATTTTATTTCTTGCAAGTTGCAGCAGTAATACTGTAATTGTGAGCAGCTGGAGAGACCCAAAAATTACCGTTGCTCAGGAGCACTTTAAAAAAGTTCTGGTTGTTGCTTTAGTAAAAGATGAGGCTTCGAGAAGAACTACGGAAAACAGAATTGCAGCCAGCAATCCCGTCTTTAAAACTTCGTACCAATACATGAATGGTACCAACTTACATTTAACCAAAGAACAGCAACTAAAAATTTTACAAGACGAAAATTTTGATGGTGTGATAACAATGCGTTTAGTAAGCAAAGAAAAAGAAACCAGTTATGTTCCGGGAACTTATACCGGAATGTATTACGGAGGTTTTGACGGTATGTACACCGGCATGTACGGGTACGGTTTTGGAAACTGGTACGGCATGTACTCTCCAAATTTCTACGATCCGGGTTACTATCAGGAAACTACTTCTTATATGGTTGAAACCAATATTTTCTCCCTAAAAGACAACAAACTGATCTGGACCGGAACTACAAAATCGGAGTATGTTACCGACTTAGGACAAACTGTAGACGCAATCATGCAGGCTGCTGTAAAAGAAATGAGAAAAGACGGCTCTCTGCCTCCAAAATAAAAGACACAAAACAATACTTAAAAAGGCAATATTTCTGATATTGCCTTTTTTGCTTTTAAACGAATGACTAAATTTGTCAAGACACTTACCAACCTTGCTAATGAAAACACTTCTTAAAAATGCCCGAGAACAAAAAGGACTAAAAACACGTGAAGTAGCTCAAATTCTGAGCATTGATCAGGCTTTGATAAGCAAATTTGAAAGTGGAACACGAAGACCAACCAAAGAACAGGTTTCTAAACTATCCGAGCTACTGGAGATTGATTACCAAACCATAATGGTGGCGTGGTTAAAAGAAAAAATACTTTACGAAATTGAGAACGAAGAATTCGCTCTAAAAGCTTTATTACTTGCCGAGCAGGAAATTCAGAATAACAGAAAAGAAATTAACTCTGTTATTTTATCTTCCCTTCAAGTCTCTTTAGATGAAATTGAAATCCTGAAAAATCAAATTCAATCCTTTAATCCTTTCGAAACACGACAAATTTCAAGGACCCTGGAATTGGATTTTATTTTTAAAAGCATCCGTTTCAACGGAAACTCACTAACATTAGAAGAAACAAAGTCTATCATTAACGAAGGATTGACAATTGCCGGTAAAAGTATGCAGGAACAACTCGAAGCTATTAATTTCCAGGAAACCATATCCTACATTAAAGCTTTAATTCAGAAAAAAACACCTTTAAACGAAAAGGAATTTCTTGCGATACACAGCCTACTCTTCAAAGGAATCAAACCCGAAAATTCCGGAAAATATAAAAACGATGCAATTACTGCACGTGAAATAAATTTACTTTTTAGTTGGCTTGATACTCATAAAAACACGCTACATCCACTAGTTCTGGCTGCTGAAATGCATTTAAAAATAGCAAGTATCAGTCCTTTTGAACACGGAAACCTGCAAATGGCCAGTTTAACACTCAATTGGATCTTATTGCAGCACAATTACGTTTATGCCGGTACTGATAGTAATGAAGAAAGTATTACTGAATATGTGTCCGTTTTAGAGCAAAGTCAACAGACAAAAGACACTTCAATTTTCACTAATTATATCCTCCGAATTGAAAAAGAAAACCTCGTTCTCGCTATTGAATTGATTTCAAAATAAAAGCCCGCTTAAACGGGCTTCTCTTTTAATTTTTATCTTCTAATAAAGGTACAAATCTAAATTCTCCAAACTCATGTTTTTCAAATTGTGTTTCATTTTTACGAATCAATAAAGTCATAATCTGAACATCTTCCCCCAACGGAATAACCAATCTCCCTCCTATTTTCAACTGTGCCATAAGCGGTTGTGGAATAAACGGAGCACCGGCCGTTACAATAATGCTATCAAACGGAGCAAAATTTGGCAATCCTTTATAACCATCTCCAAAAGATAAATGTTTAGGGCGAATGTTCAATTTTGGAAATAAATTTGAAGTCGTTTTAAACAACTCATTTTGTCTTTCTACACTAAAAACTTTGGCTCCCAACATACACAAAACAGCGGTTTGATATCCTGATCCTGTACCGATTTCCAGAATTTTATGTTCCTTTTTAACTTCTAATAACTGTGATTGAAAAGCAACAGTATAAGGCTGTGAAATAGTTTGCCCTGCCCCTATAGGAAATGCTTTGTCCTGATAAGCATAATCTTCAAAACTGGAATTAAGAAAAAGGTGTCTTGGAATTTTTTTAATCGCTTCCAAAACTGCTTTATCGGTTATTCCTTTCTGTTCTAAAGTGCTTACTAACTGATTACGAAGTCCTTGATGTTTGGCAGTGTCTTTCAAAATGGGTCTGTTTATTTTTGGCAAAAATAAGAAAACAAATCATCAATTATCAACTACTTTTCAACCAATTAATCTCTATTTTTGATTAAAGACCTAATCCTTATGAATACTAATATTTTATAAAAAAAAATATACTCGCTCTTTCTTTGTTTTTGTCTGTATTAGGTATAATTGGTTCCATTATTTTTGTGTTTCTTGATTTTGAAAGCCTTTCTGCAATTATGGACCTACTGCTCTTTTCTATTCGTCCCTACACATTCTCGGGATTGAGTATTTACATTCCCAGATACCAAATTGCAGGAAAGCCAGAATACAGTACCATCTCTCTTGGGCTTGTCAATTTATTTTTTTACCTCTCCTTTCTAACAGGCGCTGTTGTTTATTATTTTTCGAATTTGAATCCATCTTCAAAGCTACACCGGCAAAATTCTTAATCGATTGTTATGTAACTGACAACGAAGGAAACTCCCCTACTTTCCCGATGCTTTTAAAACGAAGTTTATATCGATTAATTCCTCTTAAAAGTCTTTCTTTCTTAGTCGGGAAAAATCTGCATGATACCTATTCAGCCACCTGTATCCTCAATAAAAAAAGAAATCCTAAAGTAGAAAAACGTTACTTACAATTTTTAGGAACTGCCTTCTTACTCGTTTTAGTAATCTATTTCTTTAGCGAACACTAAAGACTTTACTGTTAACCATTTAAAACTTATAAAAGTATAGAAAAAACTAAAATGTACATTTAATGAATAAATCGCTAAA
Source organism: Flavobacterium sp. ABG (assembly GCF_001027725.1). Lineage (NCBI taxonomy): Bacteria > Pseudomonadati > Bacteroidota > Flavobacteriia > Flavobacteriales > Flavobacteriaceae > Flavobacterium > Flavobacterium sp. ABG. The sequence goes on along the minus strand of NZ_LEKS01000008.1, from coordinate 7,178 downwards.
TCTTTAATACATTAACTTTTACTTTTAACGAAATAAATTATATTTTTGTTTAAAATACATTATCATGTTAAAAGTGGGAGTTTTAGGTGCTGGTCATCTGGGTAAAATACATTTACGTTTATTACAACAATCTGACAAGTACGAATTAGTTGGATTTTACGACGAAAATCAAGAGAATGCCGAACGAATTTCAAAAGAATTTGGCTACACTAACTTCAGTACTATTGCAAAATTAATCCATGCTGTTGATGTAATCGATATTGTAACACCAACATTATCGCATTACAAATGTGCCAAAGTCGCTATCAAATCAGGAAAACATATCTTTATAGAAAAACCTATTGCCAATACAGTTGAAGAAGCGGAAGAAATTATCGCTTTAGCAAAAGAATACAATGTAAAAGGGCAAGTAGGTCATGTGGAACGCTTTAATCCGGCGTTTATTGCAACCAAAAATATGATCGAAAATCCGATGTTTATAGAAACACATCGTTTAGCTGAATTTAATCCGCGTGGTACAGATGTTCCGGTGGTTCTGGATTTGATGATTCACGATATTGATGCTATTTTAAGCGTTGTAAATTCAAAAGTAAAAAACATCAATGCAAGTGGCGTTTCTGTAATTAGTGAAACTCCGGATATTGCCAATGCGCGAATTGAATTTGAAAATGGCTGTGTTGCTAACTTAACAGCAAGCCGAATTTCAATGAAAAACATGCGTAAAACACGTTTTTTTCAAAGAGATGCCTACATTTCAGTTGATTTCTTGGAGAAAAAATGTGAAGTAGTCCGCATGAAAGACGCTCCAGAAGTTCCGGGAGATTTTGATATGATTCTGCAAAATGCCGAAGGTGTAAAAAAGCAAATTTATTTCACCAATCCTGATGTCGAGCAAAACAACGCCATTTTAGACGAACTGGAATCTTTCGCCAATGCGATCAGTACAGATACCACGCCCGTAGTAACACTGGAACAAGCTACCGATGCATTACGTGTAGCCTATCAGATTATTGAATGCTTTGACAAATAGTACAAAATATAACTAACCTAATCATTTAAGGTTTAAAGTTGGAAATAAAGCCGCTTTAAACCTTAACTTTTTAAAATTTAAATACGAAATTAAATGAAAACTATAGCTGTAATTGGTGCAGGAACAATGGGCAACGGAATTGCTCATACTTTTGCACAAAGTGGTTTTGTTGTAAAACTAATTGATGTTTCAGAAAAATCATTAGACAAAGGAATGGCAACTATTGCTGCCAATCTTGATAGAATGCAAGCAAAAGGGACTATTACTCCTGAAGAGGTTGCCAAAACGATTACCAATATTATTACCTATACAGACATCAAAGACGGTGTTGTCGGCGTTGATTTAGTAGTGGAAGCGGCTACCGAAAATGTTGAATTAAAATTGAATATTTTCAAACAATTAAACGAAGCCTGTTCACACAACACCATCTTAGCCACCAATACTTCGTCTATTTCAATTACACAAATCGGAGCCGTGGTAGCACATCCGGAACGTGTTATCGGAATGCACTTTATGAATCCGGTGCCCATCATGAAGTTGGTAGAAATCATTCGCGGATACAATACCAGCGATGAAGTAACAAAAACCATCATGGATTTGTCTGAGAAATTAGGTAAAACGCCTGTTGAAGTAAACGATTATCCGGGTTTTGTGGCGAATAGAATTTTAATGCCTATGTTAAACGAAGCCATCGAAACCTTATACAACAAAGTTGCAGGAGTTTATGAAATTGACACGGTAATGAAATTAGGAATGGGACACCCAATGGGACCTCTTCAACTAGCTGATTTTATTGGTCTTGATGTTTGTCTTGCCATTTTAAATGTAATGTACGAAGGTTTCAAAAATCCAAAATACGCTCCTTGTCCGCTATTAGTAAATATGGTACGTGCCGGAAAATTAGGTGTGAAATCCGGTGAAGGTTTTTATGATTATAGTGAAAGCAAAAAAGCGGAGAAAATTTCGAAGCAATTTTTGTAAAATTCAATCTTCTAAAAAATTAAACTAATAAATGTCAATAGCATCAAACTTAAATTCGATAAAAGCTACATTGCCCGAAAACGTAACGCTGGTTGCTGTTTCTAAAACTAAGCCCGTTTCAGACTTAATGAAAGCTTACGAAGCCGGTCAGCGCATTTTTGGAGAAAACAAAATCCAGGAAATGGCAGACAAATGGGAACAAATGCCAAAAGACATCCAATGGCATATGATCGGACATGTGCAGACGAATAAAGTTAAATTTATGGCGCCGTTTGTAAGTTTGATTCATGGAGTTGACAGTTTAAAATTATTACAGGAAATCAACAAACAGGCAGCAAAGAACAACAGAGTCATTGATTGCCTGTTACAAATGCATATTGCCGAAGAGGAAACCAAATTTGGTCTTGATGAAAACGAATTAAATGCACTCCTCTCTTCAACCGAATTCAAAGAGATGCAGCACATTAGAATTCTTGGATTAATGGGAATGGCAACTTTTACAGAAAATCAAAACCAAATAAGAAAAGAATTTATATATTTAAAATATATTTTTGATTCGTTACGCAATAGAGATGCACAGCAACATGGAGGTAGAGATGCACATAGTAGAGATGCACAGCGGTGCATCTCTACCTCCATTTCAACCATTTCAATGGGAATGTCGGGCGATTATCAACTTGCTATCGAATGCGGCAGTACAATGGTCCGTATTGGCAGCAGCATTTTTGGAGGGCGTTAATAACCCGATTTGAAACTGAATACTGACACTGAAAACTAAAATTTGTACGCAATACTAGACATAGAAACAACTGGAGGCCAGTTTAACGAAGAAGGAATTACCGAAATCGCCATTTATAAATTTGATGGCCATGAGGTAATTGACCAATTCATTAGCCTCGTTAATCCTGAAATTCCGATTCAGCCTTTTGTGGTTAAATTAACCGGAATTAACAATGCTATGCTGCGTTCAGCTCCCAAATTTTTTGAAATTGCCAAAAGAATCATCGAAATCACTTCTGACTGTATCATTGTAGCCCACAACGCTTCTTTTGATTACCGAATACTGCGAACAGAATTCCGTCGCTTAGGATATGATTTCGAAGCCAGAACACTTTGTACCGTTGAGCTTTCCAAAAAACTAATACCGGAACAAACTTCTTATAGTCTAGGAAAGTTAGTTCGGGCACTTGGAATACCAATGGCAGACAGACATCGCGCCAGCGGAGATGCCATGGCAACTGTAAAATTGTTCAAAATGCTCTTGGAAAAAGATTTAGAAAAAACAATTGTCAAAGATTTCATAAAACTCGAAGTCGAAAAAGGAATTGCGCCAAAATTATTGGATCTTCTAAGACAAATGCCAAGCAAAACCGGCGTGTATTACATTCATAACGAAAGTGGTACCCTGATTTATATTGGTAAAAGTCAAAATATAAAAAAACGAATCAACCAGCATTTTACCGGAATTACGACCAAAAGTAAAAAAATACAAGCGGAAGCTTTTACCATAACTTACGACGAGACCGGAAGCGAATTAATCGCACTTTTAAAAGAAAGCGAAGAAATAAAAATAAACCGTCCAAGATACAACCGCTCGCAACGAAAAACGCTTTTTCAGTACGCTTTATATGCCGAAAAAGATGCAAACGGTTATATCAATCTCAGACTTGAAAAAGCGGACGGCCGCAAAAAAGAAATCACCTCCTTTGCCTCTTTGCAAGAAGGTAAAAATGCTCTTTTCAGATTTACGACAAAATACCATTTATGTCAAAAACTGACCGGATTGTATCAAAGTAAAAAAGAGTGTTTTCAATACAAAATAAAAGAATGTGATGGCGCTTGCCTTGGTGAAGTAACTCCCGAAGTATACAATGCCAGAGTGCAACAATTTATATCTGAAAACAGCTTCGAAAACAAAAGCATGATCTTGATTGACAAAGGCCGAAACGTAAACGAACGAAGCGCTGTCCTGATCGAAAACGGAATTTACAAGGGATATGCCTATTATGATCTGAATTATCAAATTACAAACATCGAAATCCTGAAGAATATTCTTATTCCGATGCAAAATAACCGTGATGTGAAGAATATAATTCAAAACGACATTCGTAGAAGCAAAACGTTAAAAATCCTATATTTCTAATACTTACAAACTTTACGTATCTTCGTAGAAATGACAACACCTAAATCAAAATACGAGGTTTTTAGAGAGCAAACAAAAATCATTCTCTACGGAACAAACACCTTTTGGGGACGCATGTTTGATCTGGTACTGCTCGGTTTGATTCTTCTAAGTGTTATTTTGGTTATGTTGGATACCGTAGAAGGAATCAACAGTAAATACCACTCACAACTGCTTATCTGCGAATGGATTATTACTGTATTCTTTTCCATTGAATACATTTTACGCATCATAGCCATTCAAAAACCATTACGATATGTTTTTAGTTTTTATGGCATAATCGACTTACTCGCTATTTTACCCATGTACATGTCGATTTTTTTTCCTGCTACCAATATACTGACGATCGTAAGAATATTGAGGTTTCTCAGATTATTCAAAATTCTGCATATACCCCAAATTTCACATCAGTCTTTTCAGTTAAAAGAAGCTTTGCAGGCGAGTAAAGAAAAAATCCTTGTTTTTATCTATTTTGTCATCATTAGCGCTGTAATTATCGGTGCTTTAATGTATGTCGTAGAAGGACGTGAAAGCGGCTTTACAAGCATCCCTGTAGGTATCTATTGGGCAATAGTAACTTTGACTACGGTTGGATATGGCGACATATCACCGGCAACACCTTTAGGACAGTTTTTAGCGTCTCTGGTTATGATTATGGGTTACGGAATTATTGCTGTTCCCACTGGAATTGTTACGGCTGAATTTGCAAAAAGCAGCCTGAGAGGCAACGCTGTCAGTACAAAAAACACCTGTAAAAAATGCAATGCACAAGTACACTTTGACAGCGCAAAATATTGTCATGAATGCGGAACCGAATTACAAAAGACTTAATCAATACCACTATTCCAACACAACAGTTAACGACTCTATTAGTATCTTTGCCGAAGAAAAAAAAGATCTCAACTGCTGTTCTTTTATACTAAATAAATTATAACTCCGGATTTTGATTCTCCACCGGACCAAAAAATATGAAATATTTAATTACCATCGTCGGACCAACTGCTATAGGCAAAACTGCCTTAAGCATTGCTTTGGCGCAACATTTCAAATGTGAGATTCTATCTTGCGACAGTCGTCAGTTTTTTAAAGAAATGACTATTGGTACTGCGGTACCGAACGAAGAAGAACTACAAGCTGCAACACACCATTTCATTCAAAATAAATCAATTTTCGAAAATTACACAGTTGGTGACTACGAAAAAGAAGCACTGATTAAACTGGAGCAGTTGTTTCAGGAAAATGATTTCGCCATTTTAATTGGTGGTTCAGGTTTATATGTCGATGCCGTTTTAAAAGGTTTTGATGAATTTCCGGAAATTGATCCCGAAATCAGATCCGAAGTAAATTCAAATTATGAAAAACTCGGAATTAACTACCTTCAAGAACAGCTAAAAAAGTTAGACCCTGATTATTATCAAAAAATAAACCTCGAAAACCCGCAAACACTACAAAACCCACAGCGAATGATGCGTTTTACAGAGGTTTGCCTAGGAACCGGAAAACCCTATTCTTCTTTCCTGAATCAGAAAAAAGGCAACCGAAACTTCACTCCGATCTTAATTGGTTTAGAAGCCGACAGAACTGTTATTTACGATCGTATCAATCAACGTGTCAATATAATGATACAGGAAGGTTTACTTACAGAAGCCGAAAGACTTTATCCTAATAAAGCGTTAAATGCGCTTCAAACGGTCGGTTACAGAGAATTATTTAGTTATTTTGACAAAGAATTCACGCTTGCCTTTGCGATTGAAGAAATCAAGAAAAACACGCGTCGTTTTTCCAAACGTCAATTGACCTGGTTCAAACGAAATGAAAGTACGAAATGGTTTGATTATGCTACTCCAAAAAGCGAAATCATCAAGTACATTCAATCTAAAATCTAAAGTCATAAATCTAAAATTAAAAAATGCCTATATCTCCAAATTTCACTTCCGTTTTAAGCAAAGAATGGGAAATTAATTTTACACAATGTACCCCAAACGGTTATTTAAAATATACTGATTTGTGCAACCTTCTGCAACTAACCGCTGCGGCACACTCAGAAGTTGGAGGCATTAGTTTCGCTGATATGCAGGAATTTGATCAAGCCTGGGTATTAAGTCGAATGCGTGTTGAAGTAACCGCTTTACCAAAATGGCAGGATACCGTAACGGTAAAAACATGGATAAACAGTCTTGAGAATTCACGTTCTGTTCGTGCTCTGGAAATGTATGTTAACGGAAAAAAGATTGTTGGAAGTGAAACATTCTGGGCTGTATTCAATACCAAAGCCCGTCGTCCCGAAGCCTTAGCGTTACCCTACCAACATTTTGAATTATTCCCTGAAAACAGAGCAACTGTAGAAGGTTTCTCTAAAATAAATGTCAATCCGGAAAAAGAGTCTGTATTTGAAAAAACCGTTTACTTATCCGATTTAGATATTGTAAATCACGCCAACAATGTAAAATATCTGGAATGGTGTTTAGACCACGTTGATCCAAACAAAATTTTAAAGCAGGAAATCGCCAGTTTTGAAATGAATTTCATGAAAGAGTTATCGCTAAATGATGCTGTTGTTATTCATGAAAGCGAAACAGAAACCGATTCTACCTTTAGCATTACCAAAAAAGATAAAATCTGTTTTGCCTTACAAGTTAACTGGAAATAAAATACAACTAAATCACGAATCTGAAATCAAATTCTTTTAATCTATTTAATCTGTGTGCGTTTTTTTTGCCGCAGATTTCAAGAAAGTAGGCTTACGACTTTGACAAAGAGTCGCTAACTTTACAAACCTATGAGCAAAGAAAGCCACAGATTAAAGGATTAAAATGATTTACAAAATCTGTGTAAATCATTTTAATCAGTGGCAAAAAAATAATTCGTGCCAATTGGTGAAATTCAGATCAAAAGTTGCAAAATAGTTTACGGAAACCCCCTTTATTTAAAGTAACACGCCCCATTTGTCCTTTCGACGAAGGAGAAATCTCCGCAAGAAACTCC